>NZ_JBGONU010000015.1:0-96450 GCF_041439295.1 Vibrio sp. 1F253
ACTGATTCGTTTTGGTTTCTTACGAAGCCTTCCCGTTTCAACGAGGTCGCATTATAGAGATTTCGATCACACTGGCAAGCCCTTTTTAAAGTTTTTCTTACTTTTTTGATTGTTCGAGCGTTTTTTGTTCAAAACACCCCATTTTCACTAGTATTCCCCTTAATTAAGGGCTTAATGTGCCTATACAAAGGAGAATTTATGAGTTCAATACGCAGTTATAAAGGAATATCCCCTCAGATTGGACAAGGTGTATATATAGATACAAGTTCTGTTCTGGTTGGTGATATCAAAATCGGTGACGACTCTAGTGTGTGGCCTTTGGTTGCAGCTCGAGGGGATGTGAACCACATTCATATTGGAGATAGAACGAATATCCAAGACGGTAGCGTTTTGCACGTCACCCATAAAAATGCAGAAAACCCTGAGGGTTATCCTCTACTAATAGGTAATGATGTCACTATCGGCCATAAAGTAATGCTGCACGGATGCACCATTGAAGATCGCGTACTTGTTGGTATGGGAGCTATCGTGCTCGATGGCGTGGTTATTAAAGAAGATGTGATGATTGGTGCTGGTAGCTTGGTTCCGCCTAATAAGGTACTTGAAAGCGGTTATCTATATGTAGGAAGCCCAGTAAAACAAGCACGCCCATTAAATGATAAAGAGCGTGCCTTTTTACAGAAGTCAGCTGACAACTATGTTCAGAATAAAAACGACTATCTAGACTCTGTGTTGCCAGTCTAAAACACTTTGATCTGAATCCGATTAGAGGAGTCATACTCCTCTTCTTCTATTAACTCTTCAGCTAGCTCTTCAATATCAAAACGTAACTCTGAAAAGATAACTAAAGCTTGATCGCCTTCTTCTATATCTTTACCTGCCAATCGAGACAGCTCTTCAATAGACATAACACACTCAATCAGTGCGCCAGACTGCTGTGCTGGGAAGATGATTGATTGATTTTCTTCATCCCAATCTTGGATATCAGGAAATAGAATTGATTGATTCATTTTTTATAAATACCTCATTACATCTCTAGGTTTTTACGTAGTTCTCTTAAAATCTGTTTTGTTCCCGGACGAAGGCCACGCCAAAGCATAAAGCTCTCTGCTGCCTGCCCCACTAACATACCCAAGCCATCATAAGCAGCATGAACACCATTATCTAATGCCCACTGATTGAATACCGTGGTGCCCGATCCGTAAACCATGTCATAAACGGCGCTATTCGAATTGAAGATAATCTCAGAAACTTCAGGAAGTTGGCCACTTAGACCAGACGAGGTCGAGTTAATGATGACATCAAACCCTTCATTAACATCGCTTAACCCCATTCCTTTGATGTTTCCATGTGAAGAAAACATCTCGGCCAGAAGTTCAGCCTTTGAACTGGTTCGATTAGCGACTACCAACTGTTGTGGCTTTTGGTCGAGAAGAGGTTGAATCACTCCTCGAGCAGCACCACCAGCGCCAAGCAGAAGAACGCGAGCCCCTTCGAGCATAACTTGATGTTGAAGAAGGTCTTGAACTAAACCCTCACCATCGGTGTTATCACCAATGATCTCTCCATCATCTAGCTTCTTAAGTGTGTTTACAGCACCTGCTAGTTCAGCTCTTTCAGTCAGGCGATTAGCGAACTGATAAGCATCTTCTTTAAATGGCGCTGTGACATTACACCCTCTACCACCGTCACTAAAAAAAGCTTGAGCAGCAGTGATGAATTCACCTTGTTCTGGCTGGAGTGCTGTATAGGTAAGTTGTTGGCTGGTTTGGCGAGCAAATAGTGTATGAATGAATGGCGATTTGCTTTGCCCAATAGGATTACCGAAAACGGCATAACGATCTACTTGCTGTGTCATATCCTTACCTAACAGAAATAATAAAAAGGGTCATCTATATAGATGACCCTATCACTATCCCTATAAGGAAGGAAGAACTACCAAACTCGAGGTTTGAGGTAGTCACTATAAAGAAGAGCTTCTGGTGAACCCGCTTGTGGTTCGTAGCGGTATTCCCAACGAGCCAACGGCGGCATAGACATCAATATAGACTCTGTGCGACCACCACTTTGCAGACCAAATAAGGTGCCACGGTCGTAAACTAGGTTAAATTCAACATAGCGACCACGACGATAAAGTTGGAAGTCACGCTCGCGCTCACCGTAAGACGTCTCTTTTCGTCGTTCTACAATTGGTAGATAGGCGGCTGCAAAGCCTTCACCGACAGCTTGCATATAAGCAAAGCTCTTATCGAAACCCCACTCATTCAGATCATCAAAGAACAGACCACCAACACCGCGTGTTTCGTCTCGGTGAGGCAGATAGAAGTATTTATCACACCACTCTTTATGTTCTTGGTAAACGTCCTCACCAAATGGTGCGCACAGATCTTTAGCGGTTTGATGCCAAGACTGGCAATCTTCATCAAAAGGATAGAATGGTGTTAAATCAAAACCACCACCAAACCACCAAATTGGGTCTTCACCTTCTTTTTCCGCAATAAAGAATCGAACGTTCGCGTGTGAGGTTGGGATGTATGGGTTTTTAGGGTGGATTACTAATGAAACGCCCATCGCTTCAAACTTACGCCCGGCTAATTCAGGACGATGAGCGGTTGCAGAGGCAGGCATAGCTTTACCCGCTACATGAGAGAAGTTAACTCCGCCTTGTTCAAATAAAGCACCATTGGTCATCACGCGAGTTCGACCACCGCCACCAAGGCGTTCGCCAGGTTCACGCTCCCATGCATCTTCTTCAAACAGTGCTGTGCCATCAGCTTGCTCAAGCTGTTGGCAAATCGAATCTTGTAGGCTCAGTAAAAACTGTTTTACTGCCTCTTTATCAATTGCTGACATCTTTCTTCCTTTGCAGGGTTTAACCCTGTCTTAATATTTTCGACGTTTTTGCATCTCTAATTTCGCTTGGCTTCTCACGACCACCCGTTTGACCTTCGAGAATAGCCACCAAATGTTGACCCAGTTGCTGTTGAACTTCTTCAGTCGTCATACAAGGTGGTTCACCTGTCAGGTTAGCACTGGTCGAGGTTAACGGCTTACCGAATTCATTACACATTCTTTGAACCAAAGGGTGATCCGTCACTCGCACCGCGATGGATTCAAATTGGCCACTGACCCAATCAGTTACTTTACTACTGGTTGGCATTATCCAAGTAACAGGGCCAGGCCATGTTGCTTTTACGGTCGCTAACTGCGCTTCAGTCAGTTGGCTTTCGTCAATATAGGGCAGCAACTGCTCGTAACTCGCAGCAATTAGGATCAACCCTTTCTCCATCGGCCGCTGTTTTAAATCGAGCAATTTCTTAATGGCTTGTGGATTATCGGGATCACAACCGACCCCAAAAACGCCTTCAGTCGGGTAAGCAATGACTTCACCTTGTTGTAATGCCTGCAAAGTATGTTGAAAGTTATCCAAGGGTTGCCTCATTAATTCTGTTATCGAACTCGCTAAGTGTACAAATTATCATTCACTGTGACTAAAGCTATTTGTTTATAAAATGTATCAATTAACAACCTAGACTGACGCAAACGTTTTCCTTAAGCTATTTTACCCGTATAATGCGCGTAAAATATCTAATCACTAATTAAATCGTACCTGAAGGAGTTTGAGATGACTGTCGGTATTATCATGGGTTCTAAATCTGATTGGCCAACAATGAAGCTAGCTGCAGAAATGTTGGATCAGTTTGGCGTGGCGTACGAAACAAAAGTGGTTTCTGCTCACCGCACACCTCAGTTGCTTGCTGACTACGCAACCAGTGCGAAAGAGCGCGGTATTAAAGTGATTATTGCTGGTGCTGGCGGTGCTGCGCATCTTCCGGGCATGGCGGCTGCTTTCACAAGCGTACCTGTTTTAGGTGTTCCTGTTCAGTCTAAAGCACTGAAGGGCATGGACTCACTGCTTTCTATCGTACAAATGCCAAAAGGTATCGCGGTAGGTACTCTGGCTATCGGTGAAGCTGGTGCTGCTAACGCTGGCATCCTAGCCGCTCAAATCATTGGTACACACAATGAAGAAGTGATGGCGAAAGTAGAAGCGTTCCGCTCTGAGCAAACAGAAACGGTTCTTGCTAATCCAAACCCTGCAGAGGACTAATTCCCATGCATGTTCTTGTGTT
This sequence comes from Vibrio sp. 1F253, assembly GCF_041439295.1. Taxonomy (NCBI): domain Bacteria; kingdom Pseudomonadati; phylum Pseudomonadota; class Gammaproteobacteria; order Vibrionales; family Vibrionaceae; genus Vibrio; species Vibrio sp. 1F253. The sequence continues at coordinate 4,134 of NZ_JBGONU010000015.1, forward strand.
AGGCGCGGGCCAACTTGCTCGCATGATGTCCCTAGCTGGGGCACCGCTGAATATTGAAATTTCTGCTTTTGATGTTGGCAGCAAAAATATTGTTCACCCATTAACGCAAGCGATTCTAGGCAGCGGCTTAGACAATGCGATTGAGCGTGCGGACGTCATTACTGCTGAATTCGAGCATATCCCTCATGATGTACTTGAGGTGTGTGAGCGCAGCGGTAAGTTCTTACCGACAACAGAAGCAATCAAAGCTGGCGGTGACCGTCGCCTTGAAAAAGCCCTATTAGACGAAGCAAGCGTGAAAAATGCTAAGTACTACGTGATTAACTCTCGCGAAGACTTTGACGCTGCGATCGCTCACGTTGGCTTACCAATGGTATTGAAGAGCACACTTGGCGGCTACGATGGCAAAGGTCAATGGCGCTTAAAGACATTAGATAACGTTGACGCGACTTGGACAGAAATGGCTGAGTGCATCGCAGCAACAGACAACCAAGCCATTGTTGCTGAAGAGTTTGTCCCGTTTGACCGCGAAGTATCACTGGTGGGTGCTCGTGGCGCCAATGGTGAGATTCAAGTGTACCCACTGGCTGAAAATGTTCACACCGATGGCGTGTTGAGCTTATCGACAGCGATTGATGACATTGAACTGCAAGAGCAAGCGAAAACCATGTTCACTGCCATTGCTGAACGCTTAGATTACGTTGGTGTGCTCGCGCTAGAGTTCTTTGATGTTCAAGGTTCACTGCTGGTTAACGAGATTGCACCACGTGTTCATAACTCTGGCCACTGGACGCAGCAAGGCGCTGAAACTTGTCAGTTTGAGAACCACCTACGTGCCGTATGTGGGATGCCACTAGGCAGCACCAAACTGATTCGCCCAACCGCAATGATCAACATCCTTGGCGAAGATACCCTACCTGAAGCAATTCTTGCTCAAGGTGGCTGTCATGTTCATTGGTATGGTAAAGAGAAGCGTGCAGGTCGTAAGATGGGCCACATTAACGTGAGCGCTGACTACAACGCAGAGCTGCAAAGAGCGTTATGCTCACTGGCAGGCATTCTCGATAAGCAAGCCTACCCTGCTGTGCATGAATTTGCTGAGCAGATGAAGTAAGTCTACATTGCTTGATGAATATAGAACGTTTATTGGATATAGAAACGGCGCTCAGTGAGCGCCGTTTTTTTGTCTATAACATCAGGTTATTGAGATTGAATGTGGTGACACTTGCGATCAGCACATTGTTTCTTGATTCCATTGGCTGTTTTCTTCTCAAGTAACAACGGGAACTGACACTCTTCACAACGACCGATAATAGGTGGTTGGTTTACTGCAAACTTACACTTTGGGTAGTTATCACAAGCATAGAAGGTTTTGCCATAGCGAGATTTACGCTCAACCAAATGGCCTCTGCCACACTCAGGACAAGCAACAAGTGGCTGCTCTTCTGGTTGTTCTTTTGGTTGATCCAAAGATTCGATGTGATTACACGTTGGGTAGCTACTACAACCAATGAACATCCCAAAGCGGCCTTGCCTTAATACCAATTCGTTTTGGCATTTAGGACATGGCACACCCAGCTCTTTCACCACGTGTCCATCGTTTTGATGCAAAGGCTTGATGTAATCACAGCTCGGATACTGCTTACAGCCTAAAAATGGGCCGTGCTTACCATGGCGAAGCTGAAGCTCTCCACCACACTGTGGACATGGTTCATGCTCTAATGCATGTTCATGTGCTGAAAAAAGCTGATTATCAATCTTACTACTCATGACAAGCCTGTATTAATGCAAGATACCTTGCTCTTTGGTGTACAACAGCTCTTCCATTTGCGTGTAAGCACTTTCATTACCCGGTACATTAAATAGCACCATTAAGATAATCCATTTCAGATCATCCAATTCAAATTCGTTGGTCTCAAGCCCCATCACACGATCAATCACCATTTCACGAATCTCTGTCGTAAGCACGTTGATCTGCTCAAGGAACAATAAGAAGCCTCGACACTCCATATTAATACGTGAAATCTCTCGACTGGTATAAATACGCATCGAGGTATTGGAACACACACTAATCGCCGCTTGGTTCTCGGTATCTTGCAATGCAGCAAGATCTTCTAACCAATGGAGGGCCTTATAAATATCATCTTGGTGAAACCCAGCTCGAAGAAGCTCATCTTCCAGCTCATCTTGATCCACCTGCAATTCAGAATCGCTATGGATGTAGGTTTCAAACAAGTACATCAGTATGTCCATCATCATAGCTTAGCCTCTCCCCTTTCGAATATAGCCACCGGAAACTGCAACAACATGCCCTGAGAGCTCAAGCTCTAAAAGCTGCATCATGACCTCATGCACAGGTATATGGGTTCTCTGTGCCAAAATATCAACGGGTGTCGCCTCTAATCCTACGTTAGCTAACAGCTGTGGAAATGGCAATTGTTCATTTTCACTCTCATTCGGCGTAGGCTCGAACAAACTGGGCTGCTGATCTATAGACCAGTCTAACAGACTCTTTATTTCGATCAGAACATCTTGAGCATTTTGCACCAAACATGCACCGGCTTTAATTAAGCTATTGCCGCCACGGCTGGTAGGGCTATGAATTGAACCGGGCAGCGCAAACACTTCTCGGCCTTGCTCCATGGCATAGCGAGCTGTAATCAAAGAGCCGCTCTTCTCAGCCGCTTCAACTACCAAGGTTCCGAGCGATAATCCACTTATAATACGGTTACGGCGAGGGAAATGTTCAGGTCGTGGTTTGGCACTTGGGCGAAACTCTGAAACCAATGCACCATTTTCACAGATCCTATCGGCTAAGTTTCTGTGCCGCGCTGGGTAAATGGAATCTAAGCCAGAGCCCAGCACTGCGAAAGTCTCCCCTCCTTTATCCAAAGCACCATCATGAGCATAACCATCAATACCCAACGCTAAGCCACTAGTGACAATCAAGCCATTTTGGACGAACTCTTTGGCGAAGGACTTCGCTGTCTGCAGCCCTTCGATACTGGCATTACGGCTACCAACCATCGCGATCTGAGGCTCGATCAGTTTTTCAACGTGACCTTTAACGAAAAGTACGCTTGGCGCAGAGGCGATCTCGTTCAGTAGTTTGGGATAATGTGAGCAATTAGGGGTAATGATGTGATGGTTAGTTTGTTTTGCTTGCCATGCTAAGCAAGCCTCCACTTCTCTTGGGGCTTGCTCTCTTAAATAGGAGATTTGCTTAGCTGACAAGCCAATCGCTTGCAGTTGCTGGCTTGAGTAGCCAACAATATTAAAAGGAGAATCAATGCTCAGCAGTCGAGAAAGTCGCTTGCCACCCAATTGCGGTACAAAACTTAGAGTTAGCCAAGCGCTCAGTTGTTGCTCATTCACTCGGTGCCCTTAAGCTCTTCCGTCAAAGCAAGGTCCAAAGGCGATACCGCCAGAATGTCATTGCTAACAGGCTTAGAGCTCTGAGTGATCAAAGCCAAGCTAAAATACTCATAAGGACGAATGACCATCAAACTACCAAGTGAGGTACTTGGCAATTGCACCTTATCGCTCGCCGCCGACTCTTTATAGCTGTATTCGCCTTGCTTACCAAACACCACCGCACCGCTTTCGCTGAGCGTAAACATAGAGCCTTGGCGAAGATTGTCTTGCGAGCCTTTGGTTAATAACCACGACCTGATTCTTTGCGCTGTATTGGCTGCCATCTAACGAACCCAAGATATTAGCAAACTGACCCGCAGCACTAGGCGCAGGATAAAACGTGGTTGAGAGCTTCACCTGATCAACGCCAAGTTCTGGTAACACGAGGTCGTTGAGCAGTACCTCTTGCAGCTGAGTCTCTATTTGCAAACTACTGAACTCAGCATCCACCTCTTTCAAGCGCGCCGTGGCGACCAAACGCAAAGAGGTAATACTCGCTTGAGGTTGTTGCCTTTGATAAGTCTCGACGGCACGGTAGATACCCCATTTTTGATGCTGCTGGTTTCCCGAAATAAACAATCGGTCTTCACCCGATAAGAAGCGTTTGCCATCACTGGTCCCTAACACTCGTTGCGCTGACTGGATATCTTGCTGCTCAACCAAGCGGTCAGATTGTAGATACGGTAGAACAAGCCCCTCATTCACGGTAGGTACTGCTTTCATCTCTGATACACGAATCTTAGGGCGTAGCTTTATGACGGGTTTGAGGCTCAACACAGGCTCGCCATTAATCCAAACCAGAGACAATTTATCTCCAGGGTAAATAAGGTGAGGGTTTTCTATTTCAGGGTTTACCTGCCATAGCCTTGGCCACAACCAAGGGCTATCGAGATACATCGCGGAAATATCCCATAAGGTATCCCCCTTAACCACCACATACGCCTCGGGTGCGCCTTGTTTAATGGTTAAAGGTTGCTCACTATTTTCAGCCATAACGGCGAACGAAAGCGAGGCACAAATAAGAGAAAAAGTGGGAGAAAAATGACGCATGACCTAGGTTCCTTGGTCTGAATATATGACATCTGATTAGAGAATTAACTTCAGGATGCTGTCATTTGACCTCTAAAATGTCTAGAATTGAGCCAACAAGGTTTAAGCTGTTTCGGCACAGTTCAATATTTCGAGTGTATATGTCTGTATTACAAGTATTAACATTACCAGATGATCGTCTACGTACCGTGGCGAAACCGGTAAAAGAAGTTACCCCAGAGATTCAAAAGTTCGTTGATGACATGATTGAAACCATGTACGACGAAGAAGGTATCGGCCTTGCTGCAACGCAAGTAGATTTCCACCAGCGCATCGTTGTTATCGATATTTCAGAAACACGTGACGAGCCTATGGTTCTGATCAACCCTGAAATTACCGACAAACGTGGCGAAGATGGTATCGAAGAAGGCTGTCTATCTGTACCAGGCGCTCGAGCTCTAGTACCTCGCGCTGCAGAAGTAACGGTTAAAGCATTAGACCGTGAAGGCAACGAATTCACATTCGACGCTGACGACCTTCTGGCTATCTGTGTTCAGCACGAACTTGACCACCTAGAAGGCAAGTTGTTTGTTGATTACCTATCGCCACTAAAGCGCAAACGTATTCAAGATAAGCTAGCGAAGATTAAACGTTTCAACGAGAAACAAGGTTAATAACCGCTGCTATTACTAAATTAAGAAGGAAGTCTACCTTGGGTCAATCTTTAAGAATTGTCTTCGCAGGTACTCCGGATTTCGCCGCCCTTCATTTGGCGGCGTTGTTGTCTTCGGAGCATGAAGTTATTGCTGTTTACACACAGCCAGATCGTCCAGCAGGCCGCGGTAAAAAACTGACTGCGAGCCCAGTAAAAAACATCGCACTTGAAAACAATATTCCGGTTTACCAACCAGAAAATTTCAAGTCAGATGAAGCTAAGCAAGAGCTAGCAGATTTGAATGCTGACATCATGGTTGTTGTCGCTTACGGCTTGCTTCTTCCACAAGCTGTACTAGATACGCCTCGCTTGGGTTGTATTAACGTGCATGGTTCTATCCTACCGCGCTGGCGTGGTGCTGCTCCGATCCAACGCTCTATCTGGGCGGGCGATAAAGAGACTGGCGTAACGATCATGCAGATGGATATCGGCCTAGATACCGGGGATATGCTAAACATCGCAACGCTACCAATCGAATCTACAGATACCAGTGCGTCAATGTACGAAAAGTTAGCTGGTCTTGGTCCTGATGCGCTTGTTGAGTGTTTAGCCGACATCGCTTCTGGTAAAGCCGTAGCTGAGAAGCAAGACGACGAACTTGCTAACTACGCGAAGAAGCTGAGCAAAGAAGAAGCTAAAATTGATTGGAATGACAGTGCAGAACACATCGAACGTTGTGTGCGCGCTTTCAACCCGTGGCCAATAAGTCACTTTGCGATTGTTGATAGCAGCTCTAATGATGAAAAAAGCATTAAAGTTTGGCAAACGCGTGTTGATGAAGAATCGACATCTGCGCCAGCTGGCTCAATCATCAAAGCAGATAAGACTGGTATTTATGTTGCGACTGGCGACAAAGTACTAGTATTGGAACAGTTACAAGTTCCAGGTAAAAAAGCCATGTCAGTTCAAGATATCTTGAACTCACGTGCAAGCTGGTTTGAAGTTGGTACTCAACTTTCTTAACCGCTTTAAAGCTACTCAATATGTACTTTAAAACGTGTAGCTTGTAAAAACACAGTTTAGAAAACCTTTACGAGGGCAGAGATGCCCTCATGTATTCAAATAAATATTCGGTACCCCTCATGAATGTTCGCGCTGCTGCTGCAAATGTCCTATTCCAAGTTGTCGATAAAGGCCACTCTCTTTCACACGCTCTCCCTGCGGCTCAAAAAACGATCCGTCCGCGAGACCATGCTCTACTGCAAGAGATTTGCTACGGCGCACTTCGTTACCTGCCTCGCTTAGAGTCAATCGCTAACGAACTGATGGAAAACTCGCTTAAAGGTAAAAAGCGTGTATTCCACCATCTGATCTTAGTAGGCATTTACCAGTTGAGCTTTATGCGCATTCCTTCGCATGCTGCCGTTGCTGAAACAGTTGAAGCAACCAAAACACTGCGCGGCCCAAGCCTGAGTGGTTTGATCAACGCAGTACTTCGCAGCTACCTGCGCGATCAAGAAGAGCTAGATGAGAAAGCCGTTAGCCACAATGCGGGCAAATACAGCCATCCAAGCTGGATTCTAAAAATGCTTCAAGAAAGCTACCCAGATCAGTGGGAGCAATTGGTTGAAGCAAACAACAGCAAGGCACCAATGTGGCTGCGCGTAAACCGCCAACACCACACTCGTGACGAGTATGTTGAACTGCTTAAAAACGAAAACATTGAATACACACTGCACCCTGAAGCGGCTGATGCCATAAAATTAGCATCACCTTGTGATGTTACTTTGCTTCCTGGTTTCGACCGAGGCTGGGTATCAGTACAAGATGCTGCAGCTCAACTTTCTGTTGATTACCTAACACCAAAAGATGGTGAGCTAATCCTAGATTGCTGCGCAGCACCTGGTGGTAAAACTGCACACATTCTTGAACATACTCAAGACACTGAAGTGGTTGCAATCGACAGTGATATTAAACGCCTAGACCGCGTTTACGATAACCTTGAACGCCTACAACTACGTGCCGACGTAATCTGTGGTGATGCTCGCTACCCTGAAGAGTGGTGGACGGGCAGTCAGTTTGACCGCATCCTACTTGATGCTCCGTGTTCAGCGACGGGTGTAATCCGCCGTCACCCTGACATTAAGTGGCTACGCCGTGCATCTGATATTGATGCTCTAGCAGAGCTGCAAAGCGAGATCTTGGATGCAATGTGGCGCCAGCTAAAAGAAGGCGGCACTATGGTTTATGCGACATGTTCTATCACGCCGCAAGAAAACGTGCTGCAAGTGAAAGCATTCTTAGAGCGTACCGAGAACGCAACGCTGGTTGGGTCTGATATCGAAAAACCGGGTCGTCAAATACTGCCTGGTGAAGAAGATATGGATGGCTTCTACTACGCAGTTCTAGTAAAACATGCATAACAACTAACAGCGGCTAAGAATTTATTTCTTAGCCGCTGTTTCTTTCTAGTGCATTATCAAAGCGAAAATAGATCACTAGAATTACAACGGCAAAAAATAAGAGAAAGGCTATGAAGATCATTATTCTAGGTGCTGGACAAGTTGGCGGTACCCTTGCTGAAAACCTAGTGGGTGAAAACAATGACATCACGATCGTCGACCGTAATGCCGACCGACTTCGTGAACTTCAGGACAAATACGACCTTAGGGTTGTAAACGGTTATGCCAGCCACCCGAACACACTACGTGAAGCGGGCGCGCAAGATGCCGACATGTTGGTTGCCGTAACCAACATGGATGAAACCAACATGGCCGCATGTCAGGTTGCCTTCTCTCTGTTTAATACGCCAAACCGAATTGCTCGTATTCGTTCTCCTCAATATCTAGAAGAGAAAGAAGCGCTCTTCAAATCAGGTGCTATCCCAGTCGATCACCTGATTGCACCCGAAGAGCTAGTGACCAGCTACATCGAGCGCCTGATTCAATATCCAGGTGCATTGCAGGTTGTGAGTTTTGCTGAACAGAAAGTTAGCCTAGTAGCAGTAAAAGCTTATTACGGTGGACCATTGGTTGGTAACGCCCTGTCTGCTTTACGTGAGCACATGCCGCACATCGATACTCGTGTTGCCGCTATCTTCCGTCAAGGTCGCCCTATTCGCCCACAAGGCACCACCATCATTGAAGCCGATGATGAGGTTTTCTTTGTGGCAGCAAGTAACCACATCCGCTCAGTAATGAGTGAACTGCAACGCCTAGAGAAACCGTACCGACGCATTATGATTGTTGGCGGTGGTAACATTGGTGCAAGCTTGGCAAAGCGCCTTGAGCAGAGCTACAGCATCAAGCTTATCGAGCGCAGCTACACTCGCGCCGAGAAGCTATCTGAAGAATTAGAAAACACCATCGTATTCTGTGGTGATGCAGCCGACCAAGAACTGCTGACCGAAGAGAACATCGATCAGGTAGATGTGTTCATCGCTCTAACCAATGAAGATGAAACCAACATCATGTCAGCGATGCTGGCGAAGCGAATGGGCGCCAAGAAAGTAATGGTGCTGATTCAGCGTGGCGCTTATGTCGACCTTGTTCAGGGTGGCGTGATTGATATTGCGATATCTCCACAGCAAGCGACGATTTCTGCGCTACTTACTCACGTTCGTCGTGCTGATATTGTTAACGTATCCTCTCTACGTCGCGGCGCTGCAGAAGCGATTGAAGCCATTGCTCACGGTGACGAAACTACCTCTAAAGTTGTTGGCCGAGCGATTGGCGACATCAAACTGCCACCGGGCACCACCATTGGTGCGATTGTTCGCGGAGAAGAGGTGCTTATCGCGCACGATAGAACCGTAATCGAACAGGATGACCACGTAGTGATGTTCCTAGTGGACAAGAAATACGTACCTGATGTTGAGTCTCTATTCCAACCGAGCCCGTTCTTCTTATAGCCTTGTTCTCGTGAGCTTCTTCTCGCAGCTTTCTTCTTGTGAGAACGACGCTCCGGCTCAAAGCGATGGTCTATTAAGCTATGGTCAACTTTCGTCCGATATTATTAGTGATAGGGTTAGTGTTATCAAAACTCGCCCTTTTCATGTACATCCCTACATTGGTTGCCTTTTTCACAGGCACCGGTGGCTTCCTCGAGTTTGGTCAATCGGTAGTGATCACGCACATTGTGGCGTTCATCTGCTTGAGCTTGGGCCGCTCCGCTAAGTTCCGACTTGGGGTGCGGGACATGTTCCTTATCACCTCTTTGGTTTGGACAATTGCCAGCGCCTTTGCCGCCCTGCCATTTGTCTTCATTAACCACATCAGCTTTACAGATGCCTACTTCGAAACCATGTCAGGTATCACCACGACAGGCTCAACCGTATTAAGCGGCTTAGACAGCATGGCACCAAGTATTCTGTTGTGGCGTTCTATACTGCAATGGTTAGGCGGTATCGGCTTTATCGTGATGGCGGTAGCGGTTCTACCAATGCTCAACGTTGGTGGTATGCGCCTGTTCCAAACTGAATCATCCGATTGGTCAGATAAAAGTAGCCCACGAGCAAAAACAGTCGCGAAAAACATCGTGGCGGTTTATCTGGTTCTGACTGGCTTATGCATCATTAGCTATCTGTTTGCAGGCATGGGCATCTTTGATGCGATCAATCACGCGTTCACAACACTGTCGACGGGGGGGTACTCAACATCAGATGGATCAATGAACCACTTCTCCAACAGTGCTCACTGGGTAGGAACACTGTTCATGTTCCTTGGCGGCCTGCCGTTCTTACTGTTCGTTAGCGCACTGCGTGGAAGAAAACTCTCAATCCTCTACAAAGACGCGCAAGTGAGAGGTTTTACATACCTGTTCTTGGTCACCAGCGCCGTAATATCAACATGGTTGGTGGTTAGAGATGGCTACACTGTTATGGATGCGATGCGTGTTTCGATGTTCAACATCGTATCAGTCGTCACCACAACCGGTTTTGGCTTAGAAGACTTCACCGCGTGGGGTGCACTGCCAACGACCTTGTTTGCATTCCTAATGATGGCGGGAGCTTGCTCGGGTTCAACCTCTGGCGGTATAAAAATCTTCCGCTTCCAGATCGCGATGACCATGCTCCACAAACAAATGATGAAGCTAATTCACCCATCGGGCGTGTTTGTTCAACGCTACAATCAGCGACCTGTGAATGACGACATTGTGCGTTCACTCGTGGCATTTGGTTTGATGTTCTTTATCACGATTATCTTAATTGCTGGTGGTTTGAGTGCGATGGGGTTAGACCCAATAACAAGCATCTCAGGCGCTATCACAGCCGTTGCCAACGTGGGCCCGGGAATGGGGAGCGTGATCGGTCCAACCGGGAACTTTGCTCCACTGCCAGACGCCGCTAAATGGTTGCTAAGTTTAGGCATGCTAATGGGACGACTCGAGATACTGACGCTCATTGTTCTATTTTTCCCAGCCTTTTGGCGACGCTAATTCCGCGAATATTTAAGGAAACACAGATGAAATCATACGTACTTCTCGCTAGCGCATTGCTCGCAAACTCAGTATTCGTAAGTTCTGCCTTTGCTGATCAAATGGTCACATTGTCTGATGGTAAGCAAGTGTTACTAAAAGACGATTTTACTTGGCAGTATGTGAGTAACGCATCATCGAATGCAGAGTCAGCATTGACGAGTATTCCTGTAGCCAAAAACACACGCGGTACCACAATCAAGATTGGAGACACCAAGCCAAGCTTGCAGCTTTCCAAATCAGGTGTGGACGTTTTGATTGGGGCAGGACTCTACGAGAATGAACAGCTAATCTTACCTATTTCAGTCACTAACCAAAGCACAGAAGCCGTCGTGCTAGTTACGCTAAATATCACTGTCTACTCACCAACGGGTGAGCTGCTGCATCAAGGCAGTATCAACACTTGGCAATCCATTAAGCGCCTTGCTGATACCTACCTTCGACCACAAACTTCGGCAGAAGGTAAATACTTAGCGATCGATGTTGATAAGTATCCTGAATATAAAATAGACGTGGAGATCACTGACGTTTCTACCCGTTAGGGGCATACCGGTTCAATCAAAACTAAACCGGTGTCACAAACAGATAGATAGCGAAGAAATGGCAAGCGCAGCCCGCCAATACAAACAAGTGCCAGATGGCATGGTTATAAGGGATGCGTTTTGCCACATAGAAAATCACACCCAGCGAGTAAATCACTCCGCCAACTGCCAGTAACACCAAACCACCTATATCGATATTCATCGCTAATTGATAAACAACTATCAAAGATAGCCAACCCATCGCTAGGTAAATGAACAGCGATAAACGCTTGAATCGATAAACGAAGGCTATCTTCATGATGATGCCCACTAGCGCAATCCCCCAGATCACCGCCATCAAGCCCATCGCTAATGGAGTTCTTAAGCCCACTAAGAGAAACGGCGTGTAACTGCCCGCAATCAACAAATAAATCGCACAGTGGTCAAGGGTTTTGAGTAAGCGCTTGGTTTTCTCAGTGGTGATAGAGTGGTACAACGTGGAGGCGAGAAAGAGCAGAATAATACTGCTGCCATACACAGCCATACTAGCAACAGTTAGCATGTCGGCTTGGTAATCAAACGCACGAATAAGCAGCAAGATCAGACCAACCACGCCGAGCACAACGCCCAAGCCATGGGTTATTGCATTAGCGCGTTCTTCGATGTCACTGTATTCGCTGGCTGATGATGCAGACATGAATATCCTACTAGAGTAAATGTTCGATTGACCCAGTATTGCACATTAAGCTTACACGTGTAAGCTTAAATTTTTATGACACCTTTTATGACATTAATGACGCCTGAAATATGTAATGAGGCTAAAAGATCCAAAACTAAATAACCAAAGAGTTAATTAAAGGGTTATAGGAACTAAGAGGCGTTATCTAGATATTCAAGTACCATCTTGCCAGCATCTTGTGGTGAGGTATCCAGTGGCACACTCAATTGACGCTGTAGCTTACCAACGCCTAGCAAGCTAGCTAACATGCCTTTTGCACCATCGCGATTTCTATCAATCTCGAACCACAACTTCAGCTCTGTTTCATCACGATGAGCCACCACTTCCAATTCACGCCAACGGCCATGATAAGGACCCGTCGTCGGCACAAACTCAAACTCTTGTACAAACGGCAGTTCAAAGCCTTTGACCGCTTCACATTCCACTTGACGAATGCGCAGGCCTTGAGCTTCAAGCTCGTTAAAAATACCATCGAGCAGTGGGTCGGGACGAACCGTTAAGGTGTCTTTATCCGATGGGTCAATCGCCATCGCAATATCCAACCCGGTTTCCAGCCACACCTTTGAATCACCAATCGTAACCGGTGTGTTCAGTGGCACATCAAACTCACATTCAAAGTCACGGGTTTCACCCGGCTGAATCACAAAGGCATACGGCAAGCTCCATTTTGCAAGCGAGTATGTCTGGTGCATTCGGCGTTTATGACCGCCCTCTTGTCCTTGCGAGTTCGCGGTAACTTCTTTGACGTAGCGACAGCATAAGTTGAGATCAATGTTATCGATCTCCTGCGGCTGAGCACCTCCGTAGACATGTACAATAATGCTCGCCTTCTTACCTGGATAAAGCACTTCCTGTTGCAATACAGAATCTACCTTGGCAGATCCAATTCCAAAACTTGCTAACGTTTTCTTTAAGAACGACATATGCACCTCCTTTAAAACATCATCTTAAGCCTGAAAGAGGTTCAAACTCAAATATACTGCTCACACTATTTTAGCTCTAATATCGTTTAATTATCACTCAGGCGTCGATCGATAACTTAGATAGTGATAATCTAACCCTTGATATGCATGCATATCATTATCCTGATTTATTTTTCGGATTGGCGAAAGCCAGACGAGTGACTCTTCAAGTAATTGAGGCGGAGCTCATGATAAATCAGGCCATTAGATTGGCAATGGATATGCCTGACCGTTAGGTAAATTAATGCGCCCAACAGCTGTCAGGTTCTCGCACACCAACCGTAGTGCGATGCGTCGTCGTAGTGGCTTTGTTGCTGCTCCAACGGCTAAGAAATTGGCTCCTACAATGACTCTCGTTGAGAAGGCTGCTTTATTAGCACCGACTGCAACAAAAGTAATTAAAGCCGCTTAACAAAAAGCGCAGTTTTTACTGCGCTTTTTTCTTGCCCGCTCCCATCTTGAAATGTGTTTACACATTGGTATTCCCTACCCGATTTGATACCTTAGCCACAAATCATTATAAAATTTGTGGAGAAATAAAGTATGAAGTGTCACCGCATTGAAGAACTGCTTGAACTGATGGAGCCTGAGTGGCAGAAAGATCAAGAGCTTAACCTATTAGAGTTCATCATTAAGCTATCAAAAGAAGCGGGCTACCAAGGTAAGCTTGAAGAGCTCACTGACGATGTTCTTATCTACCATCTAAAAATGCGTAATAGCGAAAAAGATGAAATGATCCCAGGTCTTAAAAAAGACCAAGAAGATGATTTCAAAACCGCAATTCTAAAAGCGCGTGGCCTTCTTTAGTCGCCTATTTATTTAGGGCTCAATTGCCGTATAGATAAAAAACTCAATGTTTAAAAGCGACCACTCGGTCGCTTTTTTGTTTCTGTTCGCTATTTTTTCGTCACAACTGTTATGACTTTTGTTGTTAAAGGTTGATAGCGTTAAAGAAATGAGAACAAGATTGTCGCTATAATCGCCATCCATAAGAATCTTCTAAAATAATAAGAGTGAGTGCGATACCAATAAATGCACCAAGCTCAATTTCTACAGGTTCTCTAAACCATACTTTCAAGTAATGTCGTCATGCTCGAGTTAACCGGGCAAACAAGCCACAAAAAGGATAGTCCATGAGTCAGGATAAAATCGATATCAAAGATGTGACTCCTAAAACCTTTAACCCAAAAACACATAAAGGTAATGGAGATCGATTTAACCCAAGTAACCGAATCTATGTTCGAGAAAGCAAAGGTAAATTCCAACAACTGCGCCGTTATGGCGGTTGGTTCTTACTTTTACTTTTTGCGCTTATCCCATGGATCCCATTTGGTGAGCGACAAGCGATCTTGCTCGATATCGGCAGCCAACAGTTCAACTTCTTTGGTACAACCCTATACCCACAAGATCTAACGCTACTCGCTATCCTCTTCATGATTGCGGCGTTTGGCTTGTTCTTCATAACCACCTTCTTAGGGCGAGTCTGGTGTGGCTACCTGTGTCCACAAACCGTCTGGACCTTCATGTACATCTGGTTCGAAGAGAAACTGGAGGGTGCGGCTAACAAGCGTAAGAAGCAAGATTCAAACAAACTCACCGCCAATTTGGCGATCAGAAAGACACTCAAACACATCGCATGGTGGGCGATTGCGATTGCGACGGGCTTAACCTTTGTCGGTTATTTCATCCCAATCAAAGAGCTGGTGGTTGGCTTCTTTACCTTTAATTCCACTTTTTGGCCTGTGTTTTGGGTATTGTTCTTTGCTGGGTGTACTTATGCGAATGCCGGATGGATGCGTTCTATTGTTTGTCTGCACATGTGTCCTTACGCGCGTTTCCAATCGGCAATGTTCGATAAAGATACCTTCATCGTGGGTTACGACACTGAACGAGGTGAAAGCCGCGGCCCTCGCTCTCGTAAAGCCGATCCAAAAGAACTTGGTCTAGGCGACTGTATTGACTGTAATTTATGCGTTCAAGTGTGCCCGACGGGTATCGATATTCGTGACGGTCTGCAATACGAGTGTATTAACTGTGGCGCGTGTATTGATGCTTGTGACAACACCATGGAACGTATGGGTTATGAGAAAGGTCTGATCAACTACACCACCGAACATAGGCTTGAGGGGCACTCAACCAAGGTGATGCGTCCTAAGCTCTTGGGCTATGGCGTAATACTGATCGTTATGTTGGGGCTGTTTTTCGCACAAATCGCGAGTGTTGATCCTGCAGGCTTAAGCGTTCTGCGCGATAGAAACCAACTATTTAGAATCAATAGCCAAGGGCTTGTCGAAAATACTTACAACTTAAAAGTCATCAACAAGACTCAGCAAGAGCAAGAGTACAAACTTGATGTCAGCGGGCTGCCGGATTCTATCTGGTACGGTAAACAAACGATTACCGTAGACCCAGGTGAGGTTTTAAACCTTCCTATCAGTTTGGGCGTCGATCCAGAAAAACTGAGCTCACCAGTTTCGACAATTCAGTTTATACTCTCGGATAATGAAGAGTTTACGATGAAAGTCGAAAGCCGCTTTATCAAGAAGCTCTGATACCAGTCACCTTAGTGCTAGGTATAACAACCCAATAAATGGAAAAAGGCTCAGTAATGAGCCTTTTTTATTCTATGACGATGCAAGCCTTTAACTTTGATAACCTGACTCCTGACTTCATGTGGTACGCACTGGAGAGTATTGGAGTCCGTGCTGAATCCGGGCTTCTCGCTCTCAACAGTTACGAAAATCGAGTGTATCAATTCACCGATGAAGATCGCAAACGCTACGTTGTTAAGTTTTACCGCCCGCAGCGTTGGAACAAAGCACAGATCCAAGAAGAACACGACTTCGCGTTAGAGCTAATCGAACAAGAGATGCCAGTCGCTCCACCCATGCGAGTCAACGGCGCAACCTTGCATGAATATCAAGGCTACCTATTTGCCTTATTTGAAAGTGTTGGTGGCAGACAGTACGAAGTCGACAATCTAGACCAATTGGAAGGCGTTGGGCGTTTCCTTGGTCGTATTCATAAAGCCAGCGCGGGGAGAACATTCCAACATCGCCCAACCATCAGCTTAGATGAATACCTTTATCAACCACGTAAAATTCTAGAGAGCTCTCAGTTTATCCCGACACACCTAGAGAACGCATTCTTTAATGATGTCGACCTTCTGATCAAAGAGCTAGAGAGCCAGTGGCCAAGCAATATTGAAAATATCCGCCTGCATGGTGACTGCCACCCTGGCAATATCTTATGGCGTGACGGGCCAATGTTCGTCGATCTTGATGACGCACGTAACGGCCCTGCGATACAAGATTTGTGGATGCTGCTTAACGGCGAGCGTCAAGATAAGCTAATGCAACTGGATATTCTGCTAGAGAGCTATCAAGAATTTTGCGATTTTAATACCGCGCAACTGAAACTAATCGAACCACTACGCGGTCTACGTATGGTGCATTACATGGCATGGTTGGCGAAACGATGGAACGATCCTGCATTTCCTCTAGCCTTCCCATGGTTTAATGATCCAAAATATTGGGAGCAACAAGTACTTGCTTGTAAAGAGCAAATTGCTACCCTGCAAGAGCCACCACTTTCGTTAATGCCTCAGTGGTAACAGCAATCGCAACACAACTAGATAAAAATTCAAACATAATGGAGATTGGATAAATGAAAAAGCTATTCGCATTTTTCTCATTGATCATGTTGAGCCTTTCAGCTCACGCTGCGAAATTTAACGAAGGTGAACACTACAAAGTTCTCGATCTAGAAGCATCAAAAAAACCAATGGTGACAGAGTTCTTCTCTTTTTACTGCCCACACTGTAATAGCTTTGAACCAATCATCCAGCAGCTAAAACAACAGCTACCAAAAGACGCTAAGCTACAGAAGAACCATGTTTCATTCATGGGTGGCAACATGGGTCTGCCAATGAGCAAAGCTTACGCAACCATGATTGCCCTGAAAGTTGAAGACAAAATGGTGCCAGTGATGTTTAACCGCATCCACACCATGAACAAGCCACCACGCGATGAAGCAGAATTGCGTCAAATCTTCCTAGACGAAGGCGTTGATGCTAAGAAATTCGATGCGGCATACAACGGCTTTGCAGTCGACTCTATGGTTCGCCGCTTCGACAAAGCATTCAAAGACAGCGGTCTTTCTGGTGTTCCTGCGGTCGTCGTTAACAACCGCTACCTAGTAGACGCTCAAGGTATCAGCTCTCTCGATGAGTACTTCGAGCTCGTTAACTTCCTACTTAAGAAGTAACGTATTGATTAAAGGAAGCTTCGGCTTCCTTTTTTGCACTAGTTCAAAAATATTCATAGATAAACAATCATCCTGAAAACGTTGTGCTTTACTGATATTAATATCCAGTCCTAAGAACTGGTAGGCAAGGAGCCTTTGAATGAAAATAAAAATAACGCTTTTGGCACTGAGCATTGCAACCTCTCCTGCTTTTGCCAAGCTTGCAGACGAACAAGGTTTCAGTGGTGAAATTTCTATTAATACAGGGGTTACCTCTTCCACCTCAAACTTTAATACCGATGCAGATAGCACCATTTCGTCCATTAACCAGAAAGCCTCATCTGAGAGCTCATTTCTTATCGCTCCTTTGGGTAGTATTGCTTACACCTTTGGCGAAAAATTAAATCACCAGGTATACACAGGTACAACTCGTGATGACGTAGCAACAGGTACTGTGGTGCTTGAATTGGGTTATAAATACCAACTAGAGTCAGGCATGACCATCGACGCTTCACTTCTGCCGACTGTCATGTCTGGTGAGACTTGGGCCGATCCGTACAACACCACTTCAGGTCGCACCAAAACGGATGAAACAGGCAATGCCTTTCGTTTGAAACTAAGTAGCATTGCGGGCTCAGCTTTCTCGTTAGACATGGCCTACGCCACCAAAGATGTAGAAGATGATCGAGTTAGAGAAGAACTTCAGCGTGATGCCAATACTTTCTATCTGAAAGGTCAGTACCGTCAACCAATCAATCGCACCATGATGTTAGTACCATCATTGATTTACCAATCAAGTTCTGCCGATGGCAAAGCTGCCTCTTATGAACAGTTTGGCGGTGAAGTGAGTTTGTTTGGCGGTATGGGTCGTCACCAATACGCACTAACAGCGGGCTATAACCAACGCTCTTACGATGCAAGCAACCCTATCTACAGCAAGAAGCGCAGCGACGACAACATCAACCTATTTGCCGCGTATGAATATGATCAATTCATGGACTGGGAAAACTGGTCGTTTGTTTCGCTTGCGGGCTACGGCACCAGCGACTCGAACATTACCTTCTACGATGAATCACAATACATCGTCTCAGTTGGCTTGAACTACAAGTTCTAGTTAGGCATCACTGCTCGCTAATAACCATTAGTTCATAACAATTGGTTCATAACAAGAAAGCCTGCGTAAAAAGCAGGCTTTCTTGTTTTTATACCAATCACAGTAAATAAATGACCCGTTGTTTACTACGATAGGTATGACTACACAGCTTGAGCCGAGAGTTGTTTCAACAGTCGATCCATCGCTCGATAACCAAGAGCCTCTGATAAATGCTTCTTTTCAATCTGCGCATTACCCTCTAGGTCCGCAATAGTTCGTGCTACCTTGATGATTCGATGATAAGCACGAATCGATAAGCCCAGTCGATGCAGTGCCGTTTCTAAAAACTCCGCATCCTCGCGTCGCAATGGGCAATACTTTTCAATTTCTCGGCTGCCTAACAGTGCGTTCGACTTATGGTTTCGAGATAACATCAACTGACGCGCTTGTTTGACTCTTTGCTTTACCACTTGAGTCGTTTCACCACGATCGCCACCTTCAGCCAACATCCCTTTGGGCAATAGTGGGATCTCCAATGACATATCGAACCGATCAAGCAGTGGCCCCGATAATCGATTGAGATAGCGCAATATGATCTGAGGATTAGCGCGTGCTTGATTGCCTTCGTAATAACCAGTCGGGCTTGGGTTCAAGGCTCCGACCAACTGAAAGCGTGCAGGAAAACGAGTCTTGCCTGCCACGCGTGAAATAATGATCTCACCTGACTCTAGAGGCTCTCGTAATGAATCGAGCACCTTGCGCTCAAACTCAGGCATCTCATCGAGAAACAATAATCCGTTATGCGCCAAAGAGATCTCTCCGGGGCGAGGTATCGAGCCACCACCGACCAATGCTGCCATCGAACTCGAATGGTGTGGAGAACGGAAAGGTCGTTGTTTCCAGTTGTATTGATTGATTTCTTGTTGCGTTAAAGAAGCCACCGAAGCGGTTTCCATCGCCTCGTCGTCACTCATCTCAGGTAACAAATCGCGCAATCGAGACGCCAACATGGTTTTTCCAGTTCCGGGCGGGCCGAGAAAAAGAAGGTTATGGTTGCCCGCTGCGGCGATCTCCAGTGCTCGCTTACCTTGTTGCTGGCCAATAATATCTTGTAGGTCACGATTATCAGACACATCGACATGATGATGCTCGGTTCGATATAAACCAAGCTGAGCCTGGCCACACATATCAGCGCAAACCTCCAACAAGGTTTGTGCAGATTTATGCGCTCCCTTGCCAACTAAGGCCGCCTGATCACCGTTATGGTGCGGAACCACCAAGCATCGCTCAACACTATCCGCCGCTAATGTTGCTGGTAGCACTCCTTTGACTGAACGCAGCTCTCCCGATAACGCCAACTCACCGATAAATTCATGTTGAACTATTTTTGATGTAGGAAGCTGATCTGACGCCACCAAAATCCCAAGCGCAATTGGCAGATCGAAACGTCCTCCCTCTTTGGGTAAATCTGCAGGTGCAAGGTTGACCGTGACAAACCCTACAATTTACACGGCAGTCCATCCCCATCAGCCCATCAGCCCATCAGCCCATCAGCCCATCAGCCCCAAAATATATTACGAACACTAAATCTCCAGAAAAAACACTCCAAAAACATCGAACCTAATATTTGACAATTATTAAACTTGCGGTATAAAAATTATAATTCAGACGAGAAATCGGCTTAACTAATAATAACCATTTATTATCCCCTCGCCACTTTTTAATACTTCGTATTAATAAAGGTGTCGTGAGGTAAATGGAAAACTTTAAAAGTTTTATCAAATAACAAAGGTGCAATAAAATACTACTGGAGAAATAAAAATGAACAAACTAACCCTACTAAATAAAAACAATCGCATACGAATAAAAGAAAATAATCGTTTGAAAAATCTAATCAATCACTTGATTAGAAATTACAAACCTGGAACTAAGCAGTATAAATCTGACTTCTTACCAGAGTTCACAAGAAACAACCTTGTCATTGATTCTGATTTCAATTTTGAGGCTGTTGGTGAGGACTGGCAAGGTTCCACACAGTCAAATGCTTTACTTATTCTCGATGATATTAATAACGAGCTTAAGCTTACTGATAGTGAAGAGCTAAAACGTAGAGAAAAATCAGGGCAAACCCTTGATAGAAAAGAAAAAGACAAGGTATTAAAGTCTATTTCATACTTATCAAAACTTGAATCTTCAAGTAATGAAAAAGAGTTTATCCAGCCAGTAATAGATGCAATGAAAACCGTTAGATCACAGGAAACTAGCAATAAAGATTATTCTATAATTGATAAGTTAGAAATTGAATCCGCACTAAACTTTTACAAAAGTATCGATAAAAACAATAAAGTAAAAAGTCTTTCCGCAAAAAAGAAACATTTAAAAAACATAATAGATAATATTGAAGGAATGAGTTTAGTTAATAACCAACTAGCAAGTGAAATACCCAATTCAATTATGTTAGAAGAACAGCTTTTCAAGATCCCTAAACATAATGGTCAAGGAATTAAAGATGAGCATGCAATCGAAATAATGGTCGAATGGCATAAAAAACATTTCAAAAATTACAAGTTCATTAAAGGTTATTTACATAAAGATGAAAGAACCAATGAGAATAATGAAGTTGATGACCACATTCATTTTCTAAGAAGTGGTAGAAACTCTAAAACCAACAAGTTCGATATTAACGAACATCAACATAAAATTGGTTTGGAGTTAGCAGAAAAAAATGGATTTAAGAATCGTGCGGGTATAAAAATTGACATTTCAAAAATAAAAAGCTTGGAATACTCAAAAACCACAGAGGAAGTTCGCTCTATTGCAGGTGAAGCATTTCAAAAAGATTTTTATAACCACGCAAATAGAATTCTTAAAAAATACAACTATGAATTTCGTTTCGAGAAAAAAGAGCTTAGTAATGAAGAAATACTTTTAAGAAAACAGATTAAAAAAATGGCTGATTTACCAAAATCACAGAGAGGATTCTCTATGATGAACTATTTTATGGAGAGGGCAGAAGAAAATATGAAGGGAGCACTAAATGCTAAAAACGAATATAAAAAAGAAAAAAACAAAGCTAAAGACCTAATTTTAAAAAAAGATAAAATGATTAAAATATGGAAGAAAAAAGCCATAAAGCATGGTAGAAAAGAGTTAGATATAGCCATTAAATCAGCTAGAGAATTGGTATTAAAAGAAGAGAAAGAAGCAGCCAATAAAATTAATGAATATAACGAAATTAAAGAACTTTCAGAGCCTCTACAAAATAAATTAAATGAAGCTAGAAAGTTAAAGATACATAATGATAATTCAGAAACACTTTGGAAAGAAGCCAAAGCTAAAGCAGAAGCTGATCAAAAGATAGCAAAGGAAGAAAGGATTAGAGCAGAAGAGCATACAGCATTAAATGACCAAAGGGATTTGTGGTTTGAAGAAGCTATACAAGATAAACCAAGCCCTACAACTATGACAGAGCTTGTTTTAAAAATTGTTGAGTTATTCAGCCGTGTATTCAAAAACAATTTTGACAAAGGAGAAGAATGGCTAGAGAGGACAAAAATGTTTGAAAAAAAGCTTTTCCCTGATGGATATAACAGTGGCTCTATCGCAGATGAAGTTAGACAAAGAAGAAGAAACAATCTTAAAAACAGGTAATTAACTTTACAAACAAATATAATATGGTAAATATTATTATAGACGTAAAAAAACGCAGTTAGTCGCTACGTTTTTTTAAGATTTAAACTTTAAATGTGTGGAAAGTTAAATCTCTTATAAATATTAAATCATATCATTAATTAAAATCAAGATTAAAAAATAAAAACTTTCCACATATACCCGACAAGGTGTATGTTTTTTATTTTAAAAACATAAAATAATACAGGGACATGTTTAAATACCATTATTTTTTGGATATAAAGACGATGAGATAATGGCGTCAACCGCTAGAAGGGGACTTGAGAGCGGTAGCCTAAGAAGGGCTTTGCTGATATAAAATTAGAGGTTTACTTGTTTGACCTGATAACCGAGATTATCTCAACGTAAAAAACAGTTCCATATCAACAAAGTGGAGAAAGGGGTTCAAGGTGGTCGTAAATAACCACATTATAGCTTTCTCAGCCAACATATTTTACGGTAGTGTTGGTCTGCAAATATGCTTAATTAGCATATGCAGTAAACCAGAATATAGCACTCTGTGCTAGGATTTCTGGTTGCTGCTAATCACGCCTACGGCTTAAACGCTTCGCTACTTCCTGATAGGCTAACGCCTTAGCGCAAGCGCTTACACTGCATCTGGCAGCAAACAGACTTAAGGTGTACTAAGTATCAATGAAGAGTATGTACTAGAGGTTTTAGTTTTGAATCGACTCACCTAAGAGTTTCTAGAAAAGAAAGTTAAGAAGAGGCTTGTTCAGGTTTTATAAGGTTCGGATTCGAGCTTATTTCACTACGTGCAACTACGAGTTTGATATGTTGCTTCATCAAAATATCTATCTCTTCTTGTGGATACCCCAACTTTTTCGCTGCAACAATACTTTTATTTAATTTCTTAATATCGCCATCAAATCGACGAATAACTTTAAGTTCTTCAAGAGATCTGACTCCAATAGCGGTAAAAGCATATTCCAACAACCAAAAAAGTGCACCAACTACAACAGGCACAGCAGTAGATACAAATACTGCGTTCTCAGGATTACCCCAAGCGTTATACATAGCAATAAATGCAGTTGAAGCGCCACCAATAGACAGACCTGGAGACAAAGCTTTGCTTGAGGTGTTCTTAGGCTGCTCAGTCATTTGTATTGACCTTCACAACGGAATGCTCTTCTATGTGTCCCGTAGCCTTCAGAATTACATCAGCTATTTCATCGGTATTATCAAGCTTTATAATTCTTGTCGTTGAACGGTGGTTATCTCCTTCAACAGTAAGCTTTATAGTGGTGGTGGGAACAATATAAAGAGCTATAGCACGACCCAATAAACGACAGATACGAGCAATCCACGGAAGAGACATGAAAATCCCTACCGTCAGAAATAAGCTCATAATTGTGTCGTGCTCTAAATTCATAGTATTAACCTAGTTGACGAATCACTTCTTCAATAGTGTAACGTGTATTCATAGAACCATCAGGCTTTGTTGTCTTAACTGTTTTCATCATCACTAAACAAGGCTTAGTTTTTGAAAACTCTTCATAACCTTGATTGATTCGGTTGATAAAGGCTTCATGATTCATACGAACTGATTCAATTTCACCATTCGGCAATTTAAACTTCCAACCTGTAGCGGCCTCGAAGTTTACCTGAGAAAAGTGAATTGTCATCTGCTTTGTATCTTCTTCCACTTGCTCAAGAGTTTTTTGAGGTAGCTTTTTGAAAGCTGCCGCATCTTCACTAACTACAACTTTTAACTCTTCACCATTTTCATTTTTGATGATTAGTTTTGCATCGTCCTTGTTCTCAATTGGCGTTGTGAATACTGTTTCTATATCCTTGCGAACATCTTTATCCAACAGTATTTTGGCAACATCAGGTTCAAGCTCATGGTCTTCACCATCTTTGGTTTTAAGGATTACCTTGCCGTCACGTCTCAAGCTACCAACGATTTTTCGACCTTTTAACGCTTCCATTGCACCAAAAACTGTATTAGCACCGCCAACACCAACTGCAGATGAAATACCTAAAACTTGCAACACATCGGCTCCACCATTGTTTAGCCATGTTACAAATTCAACCATAAACGAACCTTCTTGATGCGCTCGAACCTGAACCTGTAGATCCGAATGCTCACCATTAAGAAGCTTGTTTGCGCTTTTGATCGCACTCGACATACTTAAAATCGAATGTCCAAGAGTCTCAGCATCAATTGTATGGTTGGCTGTTTCTTCCATGTCATACGACAGTTTAAATACTTGTTTACTTGGCTCATTGTTACTAGATGCCATCATTTAACCCTTGTCATTAATTTTTCTTATATGATAAACAGATACCCCTTTTTTTCACAATGTTTTAGACACTTACAATCGAAAAAGCTCGTTTACTTCTCCATTTTTGATTGTAGATTGTAGAAATTAAAAGAACGCACTAGCTCTAAGAAAGCTCCATCCAACACACCTTTTTCGTGTTTTCTCAATACCTGTTTTTTTATCTCTTCAAACTGAAAGTAAGCTTGCGGAACATTGGGATATTCGTTTGGCTTTTCCATGATATGGACTGTGCCAGAATGTCCTATCGCAACAATTGAATTATGTTTATTCGAAATAATGAAACCTGCGTAAGTTTCACGGATATACCTTTTAGCCTTTTCAACAAGAACAGGATCATTCTTATCAAAATGAGTGATTTTATTGCTATTAGTGAAGAACATTAAATCTTGTTTCGTTTTAGCTAACTCCAACTCAAGGTTTTCAACCCTGCCTTCAAGCTTTGACGTTGTTTTTGCGTGTGCAATAAACGATATTTCGTCACAATCTAGCAACGCATCGAGTTCCTTTCGTTCCTGATTTAACTTTCTCAACTCTTCCTGTATAGATTTTTGAGAGCATTTAAGGTTTCGAGCATAAGTTGATTCATCTTTCGTTGTATCGTCATCGATACCACCAAACAAATTATTTAACTGCACTAAATCATCAAATCTAATTGTTTTTGATGTGCATGAGTGGTTTCGCCTGCCAGCACACTTTAATAGATGATATTTGTATTTTTTGGTTTTTGTAGTTTGTTCATCCGTTTCAAAATAGTATTTGCTGCCACAATCAGCGCAAAACAACCTACCTACGAAAATGTTAATAGACCGCCTACCACTAGCTTTAGTTACTTTCCTAGTGTTCTTCATAGATTTGACTAAGTCCCAATCATCCATTGAGATTACGGCAGGGTAATAACCTTCAAACACTTGTCCTGTTTTATTGATCTTCAAGCGTCCAATTGCACACTCGTTAGATAATAAATGGGATACCTTGCCCGAACTCCAAGAATTTGTGTAATTCCGATGCCTCTTCCTAGCTATTTGTTTCGTCCCGTCATCATTTAGCTTCTTTGCGATTTGCCCCATAGAAATACCTTCTATATATAGGCGGTAAACTAATCGCACAATTTCAGCCTTATCATTTAATACGAAATTAGTGCTTTCCTTCGTTCCATTGTTATCTATCCACCCCGGCAGCATAGAAGCAAACGAAACGTTTTCACCATTGGAAAGCCTCTCTAATCGACTTTTGAACACCGCATTGACTCGTTGAGACTTCTTTTCACTCTCTAAATTTGACTGCTCCATAATTAACAAAGACGAAATAATTTCGATCATGCTATTTAAAGAGTTTTTGGTGAAAATCTTTTCGTCCATCAGAGTAATGATATTGACGTTCGAGCTTAGAATTTTTCGAAAAAGAGAATATGCGTCATCAACTCTTTGACGACTCAGCCTATCCATTTGCTCAATACAAAGATAAGAACTCCCATCTTGAGGGATAGAACCGTTCTCAATTGCTTCAAGAAACAACCCTAGCGATCCGCTTTCAAGGTGCTTGCCACTCCAAGCGCTCACACCTAAATCTCGAAAGTTAAAATTGTCATTTACTTCAAATCCATTTAAACCCGCATAGTCATACACACGTTGAAGTTGTCGCTTATATGAATGTCCAGAGGCTTGCTTTGCACTCGAAAAGCGCACGTATGGGTAGATAACCTTTTGCATTTTAGTTCCTTCTCCACTTTATACTCACAAAGTATCAAATGCAGTGTAAACCATCCATAGTGTTGTGATTCTTTTCGATGGAAATTCAAAGCGAGAATTGATGATGGCACTCCTTACTCGATCTTTAGATTCCTTAACCGTCGTTTCAGGTAGACCCACCAGCGTAAAACCGGGCATTCCGTTGCTAATATGCACTTCCACAGTCACTTCTGGTGCCTCTACACCCACACTAGCTCGGCTATGAATTATTGCGAGTCCCATAACTTTCCTTTGTCTTTGATTTAAAAGTATTCACTCTGGATATTCATTGCTCACCAAAGCGATAAGGTTGTTATATAGCGTGGTGGAATGGTGTTTTAATGTGAAAAAAGAATGACATTTTCCTTGTCATGCAGCAGATTTGTGTGATAACACTAGAGATGTAGACATTTACTTAAGAAAATAAACGAGAAAACTCGAACTTTATGACATTTAACGCTCGCATTTACGCACTGATTAACCTGATTATCGTAGTCATTATTGAGACTGCGCGGGGGCGAGTGGGAAAAAAGTAACCACGAATTAGAAAAAACCCCCGCACTGAAAAGTCCGGGGGTTTTTTCTAATTTAGACATTCGATTTTATATTTTGAAACATTTTCGGCTTTGCCGATTTACAGGAAGAATGGGAGCACAAGATGTGCAGAGACAATGGAAACAATTACCAAAACAAAGGTAATACGGAGGAATTACGATGAAAGGCGCAGAACTGGTCGTATCCGCACTCAAGCAACAAGGCATTGAGACCGTATTTGGTTACCCTGGCGGTGCCATCATGCCAATCTACGATGCACTCTATGACGGCGGGGTTGAACATATCCTATGTCGCCATGAGCAAGGCGCTGCAATGGCCGCTATCGGTATGGCTCGAGCAACGCAAGACGTCGCTGTTTGTATGGCAACCTCAGGCCCGGGTGCAACTAACCTAGTCACAGGTCTTGCTGATGCTTTTATGGATTCCATCCCACTCGTCGCTATCACAGGTCAAGTTGCTAGCTCCCACATCGGTACCGATGCATTCCAAGAAATGGATGTGATTGGTATGTCTCTGTCATGTACTAAACACAGCTACCTCGTTACCGATATTGAAGATCTTGCGCCGACATTGGCTGAAGCATTTATCGTTGCAAAAGCAGGGCGTCCCGGTCCGGTTATTGTCGATATAGCTAAAGACGTTCAATTAGCAGAGTCCCCTGTAAAAATTCTTCCTGAATTTACACCACCAGCTATTCCTGTTGTGACAACAGATGCCATTGAGCAAGCTCAGTACTTCTTATCTCAAGCGACTCGTCCTGTTTTATACGTAGGTGGTGGCGTTCAACTGGCGAAAGCAACCGATGCAGTTCGTGAGTTTTTACGTCTAAATCCAATGCCTGCAGTAAGCACTCTAAAAGGCTTAGGCACCATTGAACGTGACGACCCACACTACCTTGGCATGCTGGGCATGCACGGCACTAAAGCCGCTAACCTAGTGGTTCAAGAAAGTGACCTGTTGATTGTTGTTGGCGCTCGTTTTGATGACCGAGTAACAGGCAAGCTTGATACTTTTGCTCCTCACGCAAAAGTTATCCATATCGATATCGATGCGGCAGAGTTCAGTAAACTGCGCCTTGCTGATGCGCCAATTCGCGGTGACATCAACAAGATTCTGCCTCAACTAGAACTGAGCCAAGACATCTCATCTTGGGTTCACCACTCAGAAGGCCTTCGTAGCTCATTCAAGTGGCGCTACGACCACCCAGGTGATCTGATCTTTGCTCCACTACTGCTAAAGCAGTTATCAGACATGATGCCAGCGAGCTCTATCATTTCGACGGATGTTGGCCAACATCAGATGTGGGCCGCTCAGCACATTCAGCCTCGCGATCCTCAAAACTTCATAACCTCAGCCGGTCTAGGCACTATGGGCTTTGGTTTACCAGCCGCGATGGGTGCATCGGTTGGCCGTCCTGATGACCAATCGATTCTTATCTCTGGTGATGGTTCATTCATGATGAACATACAAGAGCTTGGCACGCTAAAGCGTCGTCAGATCCCAGTGAAGATGGTGCTTCTGAATAACTCTCGCTTGGGCATGGTTCGCCAATGGCAATCTCTGTTCTTTGATGGCCGACACAGTGAAACCATCTTGGATGACAACCCTGATTTCGTCATGCTCGCGAAAGCATTTGATATCCCGGGCAAAACCATCACTCGTAAAGAAGAAGTAGAGCCAGCATTGAAAGAGATGCTAGAAAGCAAAACTGCTTACCTACTTCATGTTCTTATCGATGAAGAAGAAAACGTATGGCCACTAGTACCGCCAGGTGCTTCAAACAGTGAGATGTTGGAGAACACATAACATGAAAAGATACCTATTAGACATCAAAGCCGATGATAAGCCAGTACTACTAGAGCGTGTTCTTCGTGTTATCCGTCACCGTGGCTTCATTGTTAAGCAAGTTGCGGGCACTCAAAACCACGAAAGCAAAGTGGCGAGTGTAGAGATCATTGTCGACAGTGACCGTCCGATCTCTTTTTTGGTGAATCAAATCGAAAAGCTGTGGGATGTACGTTCCGTTGACGTTATCTCTATCAGTCGTAATGAATTGCCAAACAACAACTTACAGCAAAAGATAAACGCATAAGGAACCGCAAACATGACAGCTAAAACAGCAGACTATATTTGGTTTAACGGTGAAATGGTTCCTTGGGCAGAGGCGAACGTTCACGTCCTGACTCACGCAATGCACTACGGTACTTCTGTGTTTGAAGGCGTTCGTTGTTACAACACGCCAAAAGGGCCGGTAATCTTCCGTCACCCAGAGCATGCAAGACGCCTAAAAGACTCAGCGAAAATCTACCGCTTCCCTATTCCTTTTACTGAGGAAGAAATTATGGAAGCGACTCGCGAAACGCTACGCCAAAATAAGCTACAGTCTGCGTACATACGCCCACTGGGCTTTGTCGGTAACGTTGGTTTGGGTGTCTGCCCGCCAGAAAATACTGAGATGGATCTGATCATCGCTGCGTTCCCTTGGGGTTCTTACCTAGGTGAAGAAGCGCTAGAGAATGGTGTAGATGCGATGATTTCAAGCTGGAATCGTGCCGCGCCAAATACTATCCCTACCGCTGCGAAAGCTGGTGGTAACTACCTATCTTCATTACTGGTTGGTGGTGAAGCTCGTCGTCATGGTTACGATGAAGGTATCGCACTGAGCGTCGATGGTTACCTTTCAGAAGGTGCTGGCGAGAACATCTTTGTGATTCGTAATGGTGTGTTATCAACGCCACCAGCAACCAGCGCGATTCTACCGGGCATCACCCGTGATTCAATCATGACACTAGCAAAAGACATGGGTTACGAAATCCGTGAAGAGAACATTGCTCGTGAAGCGCTATACCTTGCCGATGAAGTATTCATGACAGGCACAGCTGCAGAGATCGTTCCGGTTCGCAGTGTAGACAAAATTACAGTAGGTGAAGGCAAACGCGGTCCTATCACTGAAAAAGTTCAAGCAGCTTACTTTGGTTTATTCAATGGAACCACTGAAGATAAATGGGGCTGGTTAGACTACGTTTATCCAGCAGACCATGCGTCAGAAAGCCAAACACAAACAAATAAGTAAGCAACAGCCAAATATTTTATAAGGATTTAAACAATGCCAATCTATCGTTCAGCAACGACAACCCACGGACGCAACATGGCTGGTGCGCGCGCTTTATGGCGTGCAACTGGCGTTAAAGATGATGACTTCGGTAAGCCGATCATCGCGGTTGTAAACTCTTTCACTCAATTTGTTCCAGGCCACGTTCACCTTAAAGATATGGGTCAGCTGGTTGCGGGTGAAATCGAGAAAGCGGGTGGTATCGCAAAAGAATTCAACACCATCGCAGTCGATGATGGTATCGCAATGGGCCACGGCGGCATGCTGTACTCACTGCCATCACGTGAGCTTATTGCAGACTCAGTAGAATACATGGTCAATGCACACTGTGCGGATGCAATGGTGTGTATCTCTAACTGTGACAAAATCACTCCGGGAATGATGATGGCAGCAATGCGCCTTAACATCCCAGTGATCTTTGTATCAGGCGGCCCAATGGAAGCAGGTAAAACCAAGCTTTCAGATCAAATCATCAAGCTCGACCTTGTTGATGCGATGATTCAAGGTGCCGATCCAACGATTTCAGACGAGCAAAGTGAGCAAGTAGAACGTTCTGCATGTCCAACCTGTGGTTCATGTTCAGGTATGTTCACAGCAAACTCAATGAACTGTCTAACAGAAGCTCTAGGTCTATCTCAACCGGGTAACGGTTCTATGCTGGCGACGCACGCAGACCGTGAAGAGCTATTCATCAACGCCGGTAAACGCATCGTTGATCTAACTAAGCGTTACTACGAGCAAGATGACGAGTCAGCACTGCCTCGCAACATCGCAAATCGCGCTGCCTTTGATAATGCTATGGCGCTTGATATCGCAATGGGTGGCTCAAGTAACACAGTACTTCACCTTTTAGCAGCCGCTCAAGAAGGTGACATTGATTTTGATATGGATGATATCGATGAGATGTCTCGTCGCGTTCCGCACCTTTGTAAGGTTGCTCCTTCAACACCGAAATACCACATGGAAGACGTTCACCGTGCTGGTGGTGTAATGGCGATTCTAGGTGAGCTTGATCGTGCTGGCCTACTGAATAATCAAACTCGCACCGTACTTGGCCTAAGCATGCAAGAGCAGCTCGCTCAATACGACATCATGCAAACAGAAGACGAAGCCGTGCTTAAGTTCTTCCGTGCAGGTCCTGCAGGCATCCGTACCACCAAAGCTTTCTCACAAGATTGCCGTTGGGATCGTCTAGATGACGACCGCAAAGAAGGTTGTATTCGTACCAAAGAAAACGCATTCAGCCAAGAAGGTGGCCTAGCGGTACTTTCAGGTAACATCGCCGTTGATGGTTGTATCGTTAAGACCGCGGGTGTTGATGAAGAAAACCTTAAATTCCAAGGTCCTGCAATCGTATTCGAAAGCCAAGATACGGCAGTAGAAGGCATCTTAGCGGGTAAAGTAAAAGCAGGCGAAGTGGTTGTCATTCGTTACGAAGGTCCTAAAGGCGGCCCGGGTATGCAAGAAATGCTCTACCCAACGACTTACCTAAAATCTATGGGTCTAGGCAAGTCTTGTGCTCTTCTAACCGATGGTCGTTTCTCTGGTGGTACATCAGGTCTTTCTATCGGTCACGCTTCTCCAGAAGCAGCAAGCGGCGGCGTAATTGGTCTAGTGAACACAGGCGATATCATCACTATCGATATCCCTAACCGCTCAATCACGCTTGATGTGGCTGAAGATGAACTAGCAGCACGTCGTGAAAAACAAAATGCATTAGGCTGGAAACCAGAAAACCGTCAACGTGAAGTGTCTTTCGCACTGAAAGCTTACGCAAGTATGGCGACTAGTGCCGACAAAGGCGCTGTGCGTGATAAGTCTAAGCTTGAGGGCTAACTATGAGTGATGACACCTCCAGTCCCAAAAAACAAAGTGGCGCAGATTATCTGCGCCAGATCCTGAGAGCGCCGGTTTACGAAGCGGCAATCGTGACACCTCTGCAAGATATGCCACGCTTAAGCGCTCGTATCGGTAATCAGGTTCAGCTAAAACGAGAAGACCGTCAGCCGGTACACTCGTTTAAGCTGCGCGGTGCTTACAACATGGTTTCAAGCCTTTCGGAACAACAGAAAGCAGCCGGTGTGATCGCAGCATCCGCAGGGAATCACGCACAAGGTATGGCGTTATCTGGCTCTAAGTTAGGTATTCAAACCACAATCGTGATGCCAAAAACGACACCGGATATCAAGGTCGATGCAGTACGCGGATTTGGCGGTAAAGTCGTTTTACACGGCAGTAATTTCGATGAAGCGAAAGCGGAAGCGGAACGTCTGTCGGCTGAACATGGCTTCACCTTTGTTCCTCCTTTCGATCACCCACTCGTGATTGCAGGGCAAGGCACTATGGGCATGGAGATGCTGCAGCAAAACGGCCACATGGATTATATCTTTGTGCCGGTTGGTGGTGGTGGCTTAGCCGCTGGTGTTGCAGTGCTTATCAAACAACTGATGCCAGAGATTAAAGTGATTGCGGTAGAGCCTGAAGACTCGGCTTGCTTGAAAGCAGCACTGGATGCGGGTGAACCTGTGGTACTGGATCAGGTCAGCATGTTTGCTGATGGTGTTGCGGTTAAACGCATAGGTGAAGAAACCTTCCGTCTTTGCCAACAGTACATTGATGGTCATATTACCGTATCTAGCGATGAAATCTGCTCTGCGGTAAAGGACATCTTTGAAGACACCCGTGCGATTGCTGAGCCTTCAGGAGCGCTTGCTCTGGCAGGCCTTAAGAAGTTTGCAGAACAAAACCAACTGCAAAATAAGCAACTAGCAACGGTACTTTCTGGTGCGAACACCAACTTCCACGGTCTGCGTTATGTCTCTGAGCGTTGTGAATTGGGTGAGAAGCGAGAAGGTCTACTTGCGGTGACTATTCCAGAACGACAAGGTGCGTTCCTAGAGTTCTGTAACATTATTGGTGGTCGAGCGGTGACTGAGTTTAACTACCGCCACAACGACGAAAGCCTCGCGAATATCTTCGTTGGTGTACGTCTACAAGGTGGACAAGAAGAACTCGAACACATCATCAATGACTTACGTGAGGGTGACTACGCGGTTGTCGACTTGTCTGATGACGAGATGGCAAAACTTCATATTCGTTACATGATTGGCGGCAAACCATCGAAACCATTGAAAGAGCGTCTGTACAGCTTTGAGTTCCCTGAATACCCAGGAGCATTGATTAAATTCCTTGATACCTTAGGGACTCACTGGAATATCAGCTTGTTCAACTATCGTAACCATGGTGCTGACTACGGTCGTGTGCTGTGTGGTTTTGAGCTGGGTGATGACGATTTGGCTCAGTTCTCTACGCATTTAGAAGAACTCGGCTACCAATGCAAAGATGAAACCGATAACCCTTCCTACAAGTTCTTCTTGTCTTAAGAGTTAACGACCGAATCAAAAAAGAGCGAGTATTTACTCGCTCTTTTTATGGTGCTGATTCAGTTCAAGCTTGAAAAGGATCTTCTTGTAAATAGATCATTAGATCGCCTTGCGATGATCCAACCAATCTTGGTGAAGTTGCTCACTCGATCCTAGGTACTTCACCATCCATTCGATCAATTTATGGTTATCGTCTTTTCGCCATACCAAACAACAATGACTCTGCGGGCTTGGCTCGGGCAATATTTTTTCTACCAGCAAACCTTGCTCAATAATAGGTGCGGCGATATGCCTTGGCATGTAACCCACCCCAACACCATTTTTAAGACACTCTATTGCGCTGTACCAGTTAGGTAATAGAAGACGTCTCTGACTTGCATAATGGCCAGTGTGACGCTTAGGCAGCACACTAGAGGTATCATCTAAACAGATCGCTGGGTATTGACTGACAAAGGCTTCATTAAGGTTTTGCTCTCGCACACAAGGATGACTGGGTGACATGACAAATGCCCAATCTAACCGCCCCATATCTTTAACTTCAAAGTCACCACCAACCGGAATCGCCGAGGTTGCACCAATCACGACATCCGCCCTGCCCTGTGCAATGGCTTCCCAAGAGCCGTTAAACACTTCCATGTTAATCTGCAGTTCAGCGAACTCAAAGGTTTGATAAAACTCTTCAATCATCGGCTTCATCTTGTCGAGCTTAACCACGTTATCAAGCGTTAAGCGCAAGGTTTTCTTCCAACCACGCGCAGCTCGGCGAGTCTGGGCACTGAGTTCTTCCATCTGTCTCAGCAGTTGACGAGCCTCTTCAATAAACAACTCACCTGCAGGTGTCAGCTCTACTTTTCTTGGTAACCGTCTGAAAAGTAGAACATCAAGCTCTTGCTCTACCTGCCTAACCCCATAGCTGATCGCTGAGGGCACTTTGTGCAATTGTTCTGCCGCCGCAGTAAAACTGCCTAAGCGAGCAACAGTATCGAGCATTTCTAAAGAGGATTTAGAGAACATAAGCCTTCAAATTTTTTGATTGATAACCACATATTTTAGCGTTTTATTTTATCAGGTCTGAAAAATAGAATGTCAGCACAAATAAACAGGGGCTTTCACTTCTGTATATCAAACAATTTTTTTGATGATAAAAACATCACTACCTTTAGCTTAATGGCATCTTATGAATATTTCTAAATTTCAATTGGTCTACCTTGCAGTACTTTCAATGCTTGGCTTTATTGCGACCGATATGTACCTTCCTGCATTTAAGGCAATGGAAGTTGATTTCGCAACCGGTCCAGAGCAGATTGCTCTGTCTCTAACTGTATTCCTTGGCGGTATGGCAATGGGTCAGCTTCTTTGGGGTCTGGCAAGTGACAAGTATGGTCACCGCAACACACTAGCGGTTGGTCTTGTTATCTTTACGGCAGCGTCATTCGGCTTGGCATTCAGCACCGAGGTATGGCACCTACTAACACTACGCTTCATTCAAGCTATCGGTGTGTGTGCGCCTGCGGTAATCTGGCAAGCAATGGTTATCAAGCGTTACTCGCAAAGCAGTAGCCAGCAAATTTTTGCTACTATCATGCCTCTAGTAGCGCTATCTCCAGCACTAGCACCTCAACTGGGTGTGTTGCTAGCAAACAGCTTTGGCTGGCACAGTATCTTCATTACATTGACTTTGATGGGCGCACTACTAATTGCAACAACAATGGCTCAACCAAAAGAAGCGCCTGAAGTAAAGCAGACATCGATTAAGACAGACATCAAGATGTTGATAAAATCAAAGCCTTACATGGGTAATGTTTTAATGTTTGCTTCGGCATCTGCAGCGTTCTTCGCTTACCTAACGGGTATGCCAGAGATAATGGCTCAGCTAGGTTATGAAGCAAAAGACATCGGCTTGAGCTTTATCCCACAGACAATCGCGTTCATGGCGGGTGGTTATTTCGGTAAGCAAGCGGTGAAGAAATATGGTGATGGCGTTGTACTAAGAAATCTTATCGGTTTGTTCAGCGTTGCAGTGATGCTTATCTTCATTGCATCACAGTGGGAACTGACGTCAATCTGGCCTCTGCTTGCGCCTTTCTGTTTGATTGCAGTAGCAAACGGTGCACTTTACCCAATAGTAGTAAACCGTGCTCTATCAAGTGCTAAGCAAAGCCCAGCAACAGCTGCTGGCCTACAAAACAGCCTGCAAATCAGTATCAGTGGCCTATCAAGTGCATTGGTCGCGGCAATGGCTAGCCAAGCACTAAGCGCAACGGGTATCGCGGTTGTGATTTGTTTGGGTGCATTGTGGGTTGGCTATATTGTTTCAAACAAAGAGCTTTCTGAACACTTCGCGACACCAGACAACTCTCGAGTGGTCGCTGACGAGAAACAAGACTAGTTTCTAGGTTAAAGAAAACAAAAAAGAGCGAGATTAATCGCTCTTTTTTTATATCTAGATATCTAAGAAAAACTAATAGCAGTGCTATTAGCTCTATCGCAGTCATCTGATTTATAGTTGAGACTACTTTTTCTTAGTCGGACGCTGCCAGTTGGCAATCTTGCGCTCTTTCGCACGGCTGATAACTAGCTCATTTTCAGAAACATCGCGCGTTACTGTAGAGCCCGCACCGACAGTTGCGCCGTTGCCAATAGTAACAGGTGCGATTAATTGGCTGTCTGAGCCAACAAATACGTCATCGCCAATGATGGTCTTAAACTTGTTCGCGCCATCGTAGTTACAAGTGATAGCACCCGCACCCACATTTACACGTTGACCGATCTCAGCATCACCTAGGTAAGTAAGGTGATTCGCTTTAGAACCCTCACCAAGACGAGTGTTCTTCACTTCAACAAAGTTACCTACATGCGAATTGTTACGCATGTCAGCTCCAGGACGTAAGCGAGTGAAAGGACCAACCGTACAGTCTTCACCAATTGTCGCACCTTCGATTACGCTGTATGGGCGAACGATAGTGTTGTCATCAATCTCACAGTCTTTAAGTACACAACCAGTGCCGATAACCACATTGTCGCCAATGCTTACACTGCCTTCGATGATAACGTTAGTATCAATCTCAACATCCATACCACATTGAAGCTCACCACGTAGGTCAAAGCGGCTTGGGTCACGTAACATTACGCCTTGCTTTAATAACTTGTCTGCTTGTTCAGCTTGGTAAGCGCGCTCTAGACGAGCCAGTTGTGAGCGGTCGTTCACGCCTTCAACTTCAATTGGGCTTACTGGATGTACAGCCTCAACCGCACGACCTTCATCGTGAGCCGCTGCAATAACGTCAGTCAGGTAGTATTCACCTTGTGCGTTATCGTTGCTTAAGCCAGACAACCAACGCTTCAGATCTCCACCAGTAGCAACCATAACGCCAGTATTAATCTCTTTGATAAGCTTCTGCTCATCGGTTGCATCTTTTTGCTCAACGATAGCGACAACCGGGCCATTGCGACGAATGATACGACCGTAGCCCATCGGGTTATCTAGAACGACAGTAAGTAGTGCGATACCACCGTTTGGTTGAGCGTCTAATAGGTTTTCAATGGTTTCAGGAGAGATTAGTGGAACATCACCGTATAGCACCAATACTTTTTCATCATCAGCAAAATGTGCAGATGCTTGATCTACAGCGTGACCAGTACCTAGCTGCTCAGCTTGCAGTGCCCAATTTACAGATTCTTCAGCTAGAGTAGCCTTCATCTGATCACCACCGTGGCCGTAAACCAGGTTGATATTTTGAGCGCCTAAACCATTACATGTATCGATAACATGCTTCACCATTGGCTTACCCGCAAGCGTGTGCAGAACCTTTGGTGTGTTTGAATACATGCGAGTGCCTTTGCCCGCCGCGAGAATCACTGCGCTAAACTTCATTGTAAACCTATCCAACAGTATTTTTATTAAGCCGATATTGTAACCGTTTTTGGCCAAAAAATTAAATCACAATAACCATTTAACCAGTAGTGATGCTTAAAAGATGCATTTTTCAGAACCTAAAAATGCAAAAAGGCGACCCTTAGGTCGCCTTTATCTCAGAGTCTATAATCTTAAAAAGATTAACGACGCTGCTTTGTCAGTTCGATAACTCGTAACTGAGCAATGGCTTTAGCCAGTTCACCGGCCGCTTGTGCGAAGTCTATGTCGCCATGCTGATTTTGGATATTCTCCACAGCCTTGCGTTTAGCTTCTTCCGCCTTTGCTGCGTCTAGCTCTTCACCACGGATAGCTGTATCAGCCAGTACAGTCGCTGTACCAGGCTGAACTTCTACCATACCACCAGAAACATAAATAATTTCTTCGTGGCCGTGCTGCTTAACAATACGCACCATACCAGGCTTGATAGCGGTCAGCAGTGGAGTGTGACCATGGAAAATACCAAGCTCACCCTCACTACCGGTCACCTGAAACGTCTCAACAAGACCAGAGAAAATTTGTTTCTCGGCACTTACAACGTCTAGGTGAAAGGTTATTGCTGCCATATCGCCTCCTAGTTAGCCTTATAGCTTCTTAGCATTCTCGATAGCTTCGTCAATTGCACCACAGTACATGAACGCTTGCTCTGGAATGTCATCGTATTCACCAGATAGAAGACCTTGGAAGCCACGTAGAGTCTCTTTAAGAGGTACGTAAACGCCTGGGTCACCTGTAAATACTTCCGCTACGTGGTAAGGCTGAGTTAGGAACTTCTCAATCTTACGAGCACGAGATACAACTTGCTTATCTTCTTCAGATAGCTCGTCCATACCTAGGATAGCAATGATATCTTTCAGCTCTTTATAGCGCTGAAGAGTAGACTGAACGCCACGAGCGATGTCGTAGTGTTCTTGTCCAACTACCAATGGATCCAGTTGACGTGAAGTAGAATCTAGCGGGTCGATCGCTGGGTATAGACCCATAGATGCGATGTTACGGTTAAGTACAACCGTTGCATCCAAGTGAGCGAACGTTGTTGCTGGAGACGGGTCAGTCAAGTCATCCGCAGGTACGTATACCGCCTGTACAGACGTGATAGAACCAGCTTTAGTTGACGTGATACGCTCTTGTAGAACACCCATTTCTTCAGCTAGTGTAGGTTGGTAACCTACCGCAGAAGGCATACGACCTAGAAGTGCTGATACTTCAGTACCTGCTAGTGTGTAACGGTAGATGTTATCAACAAACAGTAGAACGTCACGACCTTCGTCACGGAAACGCTCTGCCATTGTTAGACCAGTCAGTGCAACACGTAGACGGTTACCTGGTGGCTCGTTCATCTGGCCGTAAACCATCGCTACTTTTGATTCTTCAGGTTTTTCGATGTTTACAACACCTGCTTCCTGCATCTCAAAGTAGAAATCGTTACCTTCACGAGTACGCTCACCTACACCTGCAAATACAGATAGGCCTGAGTGTTGAAGTGCGATGTTGTTGATAAGTTCCATCATGTTAACGGTCTTACCTACACCAGCACCACCGAATAGACCGATTTTACCACCCTTAGCGAATGGACAAATCAAGTCGATTACTTTAACACCAGTTTCTAGAAGAGCTGTCTCGTTAGACTGCTCTTCGTAGCTTGGAGCTTCACGGTGAATGGCGTAATGCTCTTCAGCACCAATCTCGCCACACTCATCAATCGCGTCACCTAGGACATTCATGATACGACCCAATGTCTTAGTACCTACTGGTACTGAGATTGGAGCGCCAGTATTTTCAACTGTCAAACCACGACGTAAACCATCAGAGCTACCCATTACGATTGCGCGAACTACGCCACCGCCAAGTTGTTGCTGAACTTCAAGAACTAGACGCTCTTTCACTTCATTAACATTCAGAGCATCGTATACACGAGGTACTTCGCCCTGTGGGAACTCTACGTCGACTACCGCACCGATGATCTGTACGATCTTACCTGTAGCCATCGTTAATCCTCTAACTATTTAGTTTTACCTAAGCTTAAACCGCAGCTGCGCCTGAAACGATCTCAGAAAGTTCTTGTGTAATCGCCGATTGACGGGCTTTGTTATACACAAGTTCTAAGTCATCAATAATGTCACCAGCATTATCTGTTGCTGATTTCATTGCAATCATTCGAGCCGCTTGCTCACAAGCAAGGTTCTCGACCACACCTTGGTACACTTGAGATTCGACATAGCGAACCAATAGTGCATCTAGTAGTGGCTTTGGCTCGGGCTCATAAATGTAGTCCCAAGAATGACTGCGTTTCATTTCTTCGCTGTCTGATTTAGGCAAAGGAAGTAATTGATCGATCGTTGGTTCTTGAACCATAGTGTTTTCAAACTTGTTGAACACTACGAACAGGCGATCTAGTTCGCCTTCATCATATTTCTTCAGCATAACGCTCACAGAGCCAATCAAGTCTTCAAGGCTTGGACGATCGCCCAGACCAGAAACTTGAGCTGCTACTTTCGCGCCGCTGTTGTTGAAAAATGCTGTTGCTTTAGAGCCTACAATTGCAAGCTCAACATCAGCACCTTTCTCAGACCAATCTTTCATGTCGTTCATGGCTTTCTTGAACAAGTTAATGTTCAAACCACCACAAAGACCACGGTCTGTAGAAACGATGATGTAACCAACACGTTTGGCTTCACGTTCCTCAAGATAAGGATGCTTATACTCGAGGCTACCATTAGCCAAATGACCGATCACTTTACGCATTGTTTCTGCATATGGACGAGTAGCTTCCATTGCGTCTTGAGAACGACGCATTTTTGAAGCTGCTACCATTTCCATTGCTTTCGTAATCTTCTGTGTGCTTTTAACACTACCGATTTTATTACGTATCTCTTTTGCGCCGGCCATCGTTACTCTCCGTTAATGGTATGAGGTGGCCCTAAGACCACCTACCAATTACCAGGTCTGGGTTGCCTTGAAATCGTCAACAAGCTTCTTCAGCTCAGCTTCGATTTCTTTGTTGAAAGCACCCGTTGCGTCGATCTGTGTTACTAGATCAGCGTATTGACCACGAGCAAACGACAGTAAAGCAGCTTCAAAGTCTAGAACTTTAGAAAGTTCAACGTCTTGAAGGTATCCACGCTCTGCAGCGAAGATTACTAGAGCTTGGTCAAATACAGACATAGGAGCGTATTGCTTCTGCTTCATCAGTTCTGTAACTTTTTGACCGTGGTCTAGCTGCTTCTTAGTCGCTTCATCAAGATCCGAAGAGAACTGAGCAAATGCTGCAAGTTCACGGTATTGAGCTAGAGCAGTACGGATACCGCCAGATAGCTTCTTGATGATTTTAGTCTGCGCCGAACCACCTACACGAGAAACTGAGATACCTGGGTCAACAGCTGGACGTACGCCCGCGTTGAATAGCTCAGTTTGTAGGAAGATCTGACCATCAGTAATCGAGATTACGTTCGTTGGTACGAATGCAGATACGTCACCAGCTTGCGTTTCGATGATAGGAAGAGCTGTTAAAGAACCAGTCTTGCCTGTCACTTCGCCGTTAGTGAATTTTTCTACGTATGCTTCGCTTACACGAGCTGCACGCTCTAGTAGACGAGAGTGAAGGTAGAAAACATCACCTGGGAACGCTTCACGACCTGGTGGACGCTTAAGTAGTAGCGAGATTTGACGGTAAGCGACAGCTTGCTTAGATAGATCATCATAAACAATCAGTGCATCTTCACCGCGATCACGGAAGTATTCGCCCATCGCACATCCAGCATACGGTGCAAGGTATTGCAGCGCTGCAGATTCAGAAGCAGATGCAACAACAACAACAGTGTTTGCTAGTGCGCCGTGCTCTTCTAGTTTGCGAACTACGTTAGCAATAGTCGACGCTTTTTGGCCGATAGCTACGTAGATAGAGAAAATACCAGAATCTTTTTGGTTAATAATCGCATCGATCGCCATTGCTGTTTTACCAGTCTGACGGTCACCGATTACTAGCTCACGTTGACCACGACCGATAGGGATCATTGAGTCAACAGACTTGTAACCAGTTTGAACAGGTTGATCTACCGATTTACGGTCGATTACACCTGGTGCGATAATTTCTACAGGCGAAGTCAATTTAGCTTCGATTGGACCTTTACCATCAATTGGCTCACCTAGCGTGTTTACAACACGACCAAGCATTTCAGGACCTACTGGTACTTCTAGAATACGACCAGTACCTGTAACTTTCATGCCTTCCTGTAGGTCAGCATACGGGCCCATTACAACAGCACCAACCGAATCACGGTTCAAGTTTAGTGCTAGAGCGTAACGGCCACCCGGTAGTTCGATCATTTCACCTTGCATCACGTCCGCTAGGCCGTGAATGCTAAGGATGCCATCGCTTACAGAAACGATAGTACCTTCATTGCGAGCTTCACTAACAACGTCGAAAGATTCAATACGTTGTTTAATTAGATCGCTAATTTCAGTGGAATTAAGTTGCATGCTCCAATCCCCATTAAGACTGCAATGCATCGCTCAGGCGGTCTAAACGACTGCGCGCTGAGTTATCGATGACTAGGTCTCCGGCTCGAATAATAACTCCACTAAGTAGAGTCTCATCTATACTGCAATTCAGCTGAACTTTGCGCGCTAAGCGCTGTTCCAATTTGCTGCTGATCTCTGCACGTTGTTCTTCAGAAAGTTCTACCGCTGAAGTTACTTCAACGTCGATCTCTTTCTCATACTCTTTTTTGAGTATAAAGAACTCTTTACAAACATCAGGAAAAGCCATTAAGCGGCCATTCTCTGCCATCACTTTAATTAAGTTCTGACCGAATTCATCAAATTGTTCGCCACAAATTACAATGAATACTTCAGCTAATTTTTCAGCAGTCATAGAACCGCTTAATAAATTGTGAACATCATCATTTTGTGCCACTTCGGCAGCAAAAGTAAGCATTTGACCCCATTGGTCTAGCTCACCTTTATCTACCGCAAAGTCAAACGCTGCTTTAGCATAGGGGCGTGCGATTGTAGTCAAATCAGACATATACAGCCCCTTGCTTTAAAGTTTTGCAGTAATGTTGTTAAGAAGATCATCGTGTACATCTTTATCGATTGTACGTTCAAGGATTTTCTCAGCACCAGCTATAGCCAGAGTTGCGACTTGTTTGCGCAGGTCATCACGGGCACGTGTACGCTCTGCTTCAATTTCTGCTTCAGCTTGCGCTAAGATCTTCTGGCGTTCTGCCTGAGCCTCTTCGCGTGCTTCATCAATAATTTGAGCTTTACGTTTGTTTGCCTGATCAATAACCTCAGTTGCAGTGCGCTTTGCTTCTTTCATTTGCTCAGAAGCGTTGGCTTGTGCCAGGTTCAAGTCTTTAGCAGCGCGTTCAGCGGCTACTAGACCGTCAGCAATTTTTTTCTGACGTTCTTCAATTGCTTGCATGATTGGTGGCCATACATATTTCATGCAGAACCAAACAAACAGTGAAAAAGCAATTGCTTGACCTAGCAGAGTTGCGTTCATATTCACAACAGCTACCCCTCGTTAAGAATCAACTACAAAAATTTAATTAACTATTTAGAAGTTAATTAGCCTGCTAGTTGACCAACAAATGGGTTAGCAAACGTGAATAGTAGTGCGATTACGATACCGATCATTGGAACAGCATCCAATAGACCAGCGATGATGAACATCTTAACTTGTAGCATTGGAGCCATTTCAGGTTGACGCGCAGCGCCTTCTAGGAATTTACCACCAAGAATAGCAAAACCAATTGCAGTACCTACGGCACAAAGACCAACAATGATAGCAACAGCGATTGCTGAAAAACTTAGTACAGTTTCCATTTACGTTCTCCGGTTAACATTAATAGTTAGAATAAAGCTTAAAAATTTTTTAGTGATCACTATCTTCATGAGCCATTGATAAGTAAACGATTGTCAACATCATGAAAACAAACGCTTGAATCAAAATAACCAAGATATGGAAGATAGCCCAAGGTAGTGCACCTACCCATTGTAAGTACCACGGTAGCATTGCCGCGATAAGAATAAACACCACCTCACCCGCAAACATATTACCAAATAAACGCATACCTAGAGATAGTGGCTTCGCTAATAACGAAATTACCTCAAGTACCAAGTTAAATGGAATCATGATTGGGTGATTAAATGGATGCAGTGCCAATTCTTTAGCAAATCCGCCTAGACCTTTCACTTTGATGCTGTAGTAGATCATCAGAGCAAAAACACCTAAAGCCATTGCCATTGTTATATTAACATCAGCTGTAGGAACCACTTTCAAGTAAGGGATACCTAGCCAATGCTCTGCAGGATATGGTAAGAAATCGATAGGCACTAAGTCCATCAAGTTCATAATGATAATCCAGCAGAATATAGTCAGTGCTAGTGGGGCAATCAGAGGGTTGCGGCCATGGAAAGTTTCTTTAACGTTGTCACCAACGAATTCCACTACCATTTCAACAAAACACTGAAGCTTACCAGGTACACCTACTGTTGCTTTCTTAGCGACTGAGCGAAAAACCCAAAGGAATAACATCCCTGTCAACACCGAAAAAAACAGACTGTCTATATGTACGTTCCAGAAACTTGTCTCCTCTACAAGACCAAACTTAGCTAAAGAAAGGTTTTGTAAATGGTGTTCAATGTATCCGGATGCTGTTGGCGCAGCCATAACTCATCCTATTTTTTATTGTTAATGAAAAGCACTGGCGCAAAGATATTAATACCTAGAACCAGTAAATAGGTCAGTTTGAGGGGAATTAATTCCACCTGCATATACATGTAGACGATAGAGAATAGTAGAACTGTGATTAAGATTTTGAGCGCTTCACCTGCATAGAACGACGCCGCAACTAACTTAGTTGCGCGAGCTCCACAAAATAGAAAAGCACACACACAAAAAACTACATTCGCGATGACAAAAATACCGCCACCGATTAATGCAGCAAAACCCCAATCAGGATTAACAGCTAAACCTAACCCTATCGCCACTAATATAACCGCGCTAAGCTCGATCAATAACATTTGCTTTGCAAGCACTCGTCCTGGTCTTGCTAACGCCGCTACCATGTATTCGTTCCTCTTTTAAGCCTACTTTGATACTCGCTTAAAAGCGTGCTGATAAATTGGCGAAAATTATACGTTCAGCCAAATTGATTGCAATAAGAATGCAGCAATCATTTACATTTTTGTATACAAACCGACAACTTTTGTACGAAATCACTTGTTCATTACATAATTGACTTAAATCAATTATCTCACTTAGTACTCTAATTTAGCAATAAGTTGATCTAATTTGTGAGGCTCATCAAGAGTAATTGTCACTTTTGACTTCCCACTAACAGAACGAGTAACTGAAACGTTTGCTTGCAATTTTTCCGTGAGTCTTCGTGAAAGTTCGATAGCTTCAGTGTCTTCTTGCTTCGATTCTGATTCAACGTCTGGC
The DNA here is from genome assembly GCF_041439295.1 of Vibrio sp. 1F253. NCBI lineage: Bacteria > Pseudomonadati > Pseudomonadota > Gammaproteobacteria > Vibrionales > Vibrionaceae > Vibrio > Vibrio sp. 1F253. The sequence continues at coordinate 48,385 of NZ_JBGONU010000015.1, forward strand.
TTTAAGCACTTTTTAACAAGCTGCTCAGTTTGACGCACGGTCATTTTTTTGGTTGCTGCAGTGTTTGCTGCCTCAACCTGGGTATCGCCTTCGAGCGCAAGCAATGCTCTAGCATGCCCCATTTCCAGGTGTTTGTTGGAAACTAAACCTTTTACTTCATTTTCGAGCTGATTTAGACGTAATAAGTTACTAACCGTTGCTCTCGATTTACCGATCACTTCAGCAACTTGTTGATGTGTCAGCTCAAATTCGTTCTGCAAGCGCTCTAACGCTTGTGCTTCTTCGATAGCATTCAAGTCTTCACGCTGAATGTTCTCGATCAATGCCATCGCAATCGCGGCCTTGTCTTCGACTCTCTTAATTAGACATGGCACTTGCTTAAGGCCAGCTTGACGAGCAGCTCTCCAACGACGTTCGCCAGCAATAATCTCAAACTGGTCGTGTGCTAAGGGACGTACAACGATTGGCTGAATAATACCTTGAGATTGGATTGATGCTGCCAGCTCTTCTAGCGCTTCCGGCGCAATATCCTTACGCGGTTGATATACACCTGGCTTTAAGCAACCAACAGCCAATTCGATAAGCTCACCATCAGCCGACAACGCCTGACTATAAGAAGCAACTTGCTGCTTTTCACGAGCTAATGAGCTAGTTGCAAGCAATGCATCTAGCCCCTTTCCTAAACCACGCTTAGACATTGAGCGAATTCCTTTGGTTGGACCTATACTGGGACTTCTTCACGACGTAACATTTCGCCAGCAAGAGCAAGATATGCCTTAGCTCCTGCAGAATATTTGTCGTAGTACATTGCTGGCTTGCCATGACTCGGCGCTTCTGCCAGACGCACATTTCTAGGGATCACAGTTCGATAGACTTTGCTACCGAAGTGCTTTTTGAGTTGATCAGATACTTCGTTCGATAAGCGGTTACGAGGATCGTACATAGTACGCAGAAGACCTTCAATCTTCAGGTTCTCATTTACCACCGCAGCGAGCTTGCTAATGGTATCCATCAACGCAGTCAAACCTTCCAGAGCAAAGTATTCACATTGCATAGGAACCAATACGGAATCGGCCGCAGCCATCGCATTAATTGTAAGAAGATTTAATGACGGTGGGCAATCGATAAAGATGAAATCATAGTTATTACGAATGGATGCCAACGCGTTCTTTAGACGAACTTCACGAGCAAACACTTCCATCAATTTGATTTCTGCCGCTGTAACATCACCATTTGCGGCGATAAGGTCATAGTTGCCAGATGTACTTCGGCAAACTACCTCATCAAATGGGGTGTCTTCAACCAACAAATCGTAAGCAGTTGCTTCAACCTGATACTTGTCAACACCGCTCGCCATCGTGGCATTACCTTGAGGATCGAGGTCAACAACCAATATCTTGCGCTTTGTTGCCGCCATTGATGCTGCCAAGTTAATGCAAGTTGTTGTTTTTCCTACGCCACCCTTCTGGTTGGCAATTGCTACGATTTTACCCACTATGGCCTCGCTGATTATCCCTGACGCGATAAAGTAACTAGATGACGCTCTCCATCAAGCTCTGGCACTTGCAAAGCTTTAATGTCTGTCACTGAACACCATTCAGGTAACAGGTCGATTTCGTCTCTAGGGTGTTGTCCCTTAAGAGCCAAAAATACACCGGATTGCTCTTTAGGTAAATGATGACACCACTCTACCATGTCTGTCATTGATGCAAATGCGCGACTGAGCACGGCATCAAACTTTTCTTCTGGTTGAAATTCTTCAACGCGACTTTGAATCGGCACCACGTTGTCGATACCCAGCTCATGAATCACTTGCTTGATAAAACGAATACGCTTACCCAAGCTGTCTAGCAAGTAAAACTCGCAGTCAGGATTCATGATTGAGAGCGGAATCCCAGGAAGACCTGGGCCTGTGCCAACGTCAATAAAGCGCTTGCCTTGTAAGTGAGTGCTAACAATGATGCTATCTAAGATATGTTTCACCATCATTTCTTGCGGATCACGAACTGACGTCAGATTGTATGCTTTGTTCCACTTGTTTAGTAACTCAACGTAGCCAACCAATTGGCTGCGTTGCTTTTCAGATACTTCAAGTTCAGTCTGGCCAATCAGGTGATCCAGTTTTTCGCGTAATGCGCTCATTATGCTTCCTCACCTTTTTTCAACAGGCCGTGTTTTTTCAAGTAAACCAACAGAATTGAAATTGCAGCAGGTGTGATACCTGAGATTCGCGATGCAATACCAATTGAGTCTGGTTTAGCGGTAGTTAGTTTAAGAACCACTTCGTTAGAAAGCCCTTTTACCTTACTGTAATCGATGTCAGCCGGCAGTTTGGTGTTTTCATGACGCAGTGATTTTTCAATTTCATCTTGTTGACGTTGGATATAGCCATCGTACTTCACTTGGATCTCAACTTGCTCAGACGCTTGTTGATCTTCCAGTGCAGGACCAAAACGATCCAACGACGTTAGCTGTGAATAAGTCATTTCAGGACGACGAAGAAGATCTTCACCACTCGCTTCACGAGACATTGGTGTTTTCAGGATCTGGTTCAATTGATCAATATCTTCAGATTTTGGATTAATCCATGTTTCTTTAAGACGTTGACGCTCTTTCTCCATGTTTTCCATCTTCTCGTTGAATCGCGTCCAACGAGCATCGTCGACCAAGCCAAGTTCACGAGACTTTTCAGTCAAACGGATATCAGCGTTGTCTTCACGAAGCAACAAGCGGTACTCCGCGCGAGATGTAAACATTCGGTACGGTTCTTTAGTACCCATCGTCGACAAGTCATCGATAAGTACACCCATGTAAGCTTGATCGCGGCGTGGGCTCCAGCCCTCTTTGCCTTGCGTAAACAAACTCGCATTCAAACCGGCCATTAAGCCTTGTGCTGCAGCTTCTTCGTAGCCAGTGGTGCCATTGATTTGCCCCGCAAAGAACAACCCCTTAATAAACTTGGTCTCGTAAGTCAGTTTAAGATCGCGAGGGTCAAAGAAGTCGTACTCAATCGCGTAGCCAGGACGGACGATGTGTGCGTTCTCAAAACCTTTCATTGAGTGAACGATTTTTACCTGAACATCAAACGGTAAACTGGTTGAAATACCATTCGGGTATAACTCGTGCGTCGTTAGGCCTTCAGGCTCAATGAAAATTTGGTGACTGTTTTTATCAGCAAAGCGCATCACTTTGTCTTCAATCGACGGACAGTAACGAGGGCCAATACCTTCAATCACACCAGCGTACATCGGGCTGCGATCGAGGTTGGCACGAATAACGTCATGCGTATTTTCGTTAGTGTGCGTGATGTAACATGGAATCTGACGCGGCTGCTGAGCTCGGTTACCCATGAATGAGAAAACCGGAGTCGGATTATCGCCGTGTTGAACCTCAAGCTCAGAAAAATCAACGCTGCGTGCATCGATGCGAGGAGGTGTACCCGTTTTTAGGCGATCAACACGAAATGGAAGATCACGAAGACGGTCAGCGAGCGCGATCGATGGTGGATCACCCGCACGTCCACCCGATGAACTTTCCATACCAATATGAATCTTACCGCCTAGGAATGTGCCTACCGTTAAGACCACAGCATTAGCGCGGAATTTGAGGCCCATTTGCGTAACCACACCCACCACTTGATCTTGTTCAACGATCAAGTCATCAACCGACTGTTGGAACAGAGTTAGGTTTGGTGTGTTTTCAAGAACATTACGGACAAAGGCTTTGTAAAGTGCGCGGTCAGCTTGTGCACGAGTTGCACGTACCGCAGGGCCTTTTGATGCGTTTAATGTTCTGAACTGAATACCTGCATGATCAATAGCTTGCGCCATTAATCCACCCATAGCATCGACCTCTTTTACCAAGTGGCCCTTACCGATCCCGCCAATGGCTGGGTTACAAGACATCTGTCCCAACGTATCGATATTATGAGTTAGTAATAACGTACTTTGACCAGTACGTGCAGATGCGAGTGCGGCTTCCGTTCCTGCATGGCCACCACCAACAACGATGACGTCAAATTTTTCGTGATAAAGCATGAACCGACCTCAGGTACTCAAACGTTTCTAGATTGATAAAAAGGAGCGATATTCTACCTGTTTTCATAGCTTGAGAAAACGTTTTTGGAATTTTTCGAAAAAGCTGTTTTTAATTAATATAGATAAGATCTTTAGAGAGATCTTTTATTAGATCTATTATTAGGATCGAGGGTGTCTGTGGATAAGTAGAAAATGATCAACAAGATCATGGATCTTTTTTGGATCAAAGGGTGTGATCTAACTTTGATCATAATGAGGATTAGCTGGGATCAAAATGGCTACTTATACACAAGGGGGAATTACCTAGAAAGTTGTTATTTGGATAACTATAGGTTGATCACCGTATATGTATTATCTTATCCACAGAGAAAATTGAAAAAAGGACATGTATTTCGATTTATTTTCAAAAAAGTTATTCACAATCACGATTTTCAGAGACAAAAAAAGCGGCATAAGCCGCTTTTTAGAAGATTGGGGTGTTAAAACTGGTCACTATGATCGTTAAACCATTCCCCTGCAGCATCTTCTGGGACCGGTGTTTCAAGAACATCGATGGTAAAACAAGCAGAAATCGCTTGAGCACCGAGCTCTTTTAGTTGGCTGTGGACTGATTTACCTGCCAAACAGAAGGTATCGTAGCTCGAATCTCCAAGCGCCACTACAGCAAAGCGAACCTGGCTTAAATCTGGAGATTGCTGGGTCAATGCGTCGATAAACGGCTTAATATTATCTGGAAATTCACCGGCACCATGAGTTGAAGTGACCAACAACCAAAAGCCTTGTTGGGGGATATCATCGTATTCAGGCTGATTATGAAGGGTTATTTCATGACCTTGCTCTTCAAGAAGATCATTAAGGTGATCGCCAACGTACTCTGCACCACCTAAGGTGCTACCTGTAATAATGTGGATCATTAAGCTGTCCTTACTAAAGAAGAAGGCCAGCATGAACTGGCCTTTTAAGGTTATTTACCAATACAGAATGAAGAGAAGATGCGACCTAAAAGATCGTCTGAACTGAACTCACCCGTGATCTCATTGAGGTGCTGCTGAGTAATTCGAAGCTCTTCCGCTAAAATCTCACCCGCCATGTAGCCTTCAAGCTGCTGTTGGCCGATATCTAGGTGTTCTGATGCTCGTTCTAGGGCATCTAAGTGACGACGACGTGCCATAAAGCCACCTTCATGACCACCAGCAAAGCCCATACAATCCTTTAGATGACTACGCAGAGCGTCGACACCTTGGCCTGTTTTGGCTGATAAGCGAATCAGGGTTGGATCGTTAACATGACAAATGCCTAACTCTTCACTGGTTTGATCCGCTTTATTACGAATTACCGTCATTCCGATGTTGTCTGGTAGACGATCAACGAAATCTGGCCAGATATCTTTCGGGTCGGTTGCGTCTGTTGTTGTGCCATCAACCATAAATAAAACTCGGTCTGCCTGAGCTATTTCTTCCCAAGCACGTTCAATACCTATCTTTTCTACTTCATCAGAGGCCTCACGTAGGCCTGCGGTATCAATAATATGCAGTGGCATGCCATCAATATGGATATGTTCACGCAGTACATCACGCGTAGTGCCGGCAATATCAGTCACAATGGCAGATTCTTTGCCTGACAATGCATTTAATAGGCTCGATTTACCCGCATTTGGGCGACCTGCAATCACGACTTTCATACCTTCACGCATGATGGCACCTTGATTGGCTTCTTGGCGCACAGCTTCGAGATTGTCGATGATAGCCTGTAAGTCAGCACTTACTTTACCGTCAGCAAGGAAATCAATTTCTTCTTCAGGGAAGTCGATAGCCGCTTCAACGTAGATTCTTAGGTAAATCAGGGAATCTACCAGTGTATTAATACGCTTTGAGAATTCACCTTGCAGGGATTGTAGTGCAGATTTCGCCGCTTCTTCTGAGCTTGCGTCAATCAGGTCAGCAATCGCTTCGGCTTGAGTTAAATCCATCTTGTCGTTTAAGAAGGCACGCTCTGAAAACTCACCTGGACGCGCAGCACGCACGCCTGAGATCGCGAGGATTCGTTTGATTAGCATATCCATCACCACCGGACCGCCGTGGCCTTGCAGCTCTAACACGTCTTCGCCAGTAAACGAATGTGGGTTAGGGAAGAAAAGCGCGATACCTTGGTCGAGTTCGATGCCATCGTGAGATTTAAACGGGAGGTACTCAGCGTAGCGAGGCTTAAGTGTTTTTCCTGTTACTTCTAGGGCAACCTGAGTCGCCAATGGGCCGGAAACGCGGATAATACCGACGCCACCACGGCCTGGCGCGGTCGCTTGAGCAACAATCGTATCTGTAGTCATAGGTGTGCCTGCTAGCATGTGAAAGCCAAAGAGGGCATTCACGATTAATCAATTAGCTGAATTGTAATCAGCTAAAAACAAAAAGGCGACCTTTTGGTCGCCTTTCTTTATCTCTTTCTATTATCGAACTTACTTAGAATGTAAGCCTTTCTTTTCCAGTGCGCGGTAGATAAGCGTTTGCTGAATTAGAGTTACGATGTTCGATACTAGCCAGTAAAGAACCAGACCTGAAGGGAAGAACAGGAAGAAGAATGTGAACATAACCGGCATAAAGGTCATGATCTTCTGCTGCATTGGATCCGTTACAGTTGTCGGGCTCATCTTCTGGATTAGGAACATTGAAGCACCCATCAGAAGTGGCAAGATGTAGTATGGGTCTTGTGCTGAAAGGTCAGTAATCCAACCGAAGAACGGTGAGTGACGCAGTTCAACAGACTCCATTAGTGCCCAGTATAGCGAAATGAAGATAGGCATTTGAAGAAGAATAGGTAAACAGCCACCTAGTGGGTTTACTTTCTCTTTCTTGTAAAGCTCCATCATTTCTTGACTCATGCGTTGACGGTCGTCGCCAATACGCTCACGCATTGCAGTCAGCTTAGGCTGAAGCATACGCATTTTCGCCATAGACGTGTACTGAGCTTTCGTTAGTGGGTACATAGCACCACGAACGATGAAAGTTAGACAGATGATTGCCAGACCCCAGTTCACAACGATGCCTTGAATAAATGAAAGCAGAGTATGAAGTGGTTTAGCAATGAACCATAACCAACCGTAGTCAACTACTAGGTCTAGGTTTGGTGCAACAGCAGCCATTTGGTCTTGAAGTTTAGGACCAACCCAAAGCGTTGCTTTGAAGTTTGCTTCGTCGCCAGTAGCGATGGTTTTGTTCGGCATGCGAACACCGATGTCGCCAAGGTTGCCAATTACACGAGTGTAAAGGTTGCTGCCTGCTTCGTCGCGTGGAATCCAAGCACTTGCAAAGTAGTGTTGAATCATCGCTGCCCAACCTTGACCGTTTGCTAGGTTAAGAGAAAGGTTGCGATCTTGCATGTCGTCGAAGCTGTATTTTTTGTAACGCGTATCTTCCGTAGAGTAAGCACCACCACGGTAAGTTGGCATTGTTAGGCTACCACCGTCATCCATAACGTTTTGACGTAGGTGAGCGTACATGCCGAATGTTGCGTTATTGCCAGAGTTGTTGACTACATCGTATCCAACGTCAATCGCGTAGCTGCCGCGCTTAAGGACGAATGTTTTTGTGTAATCCAGGCCGTTCGCTTGGTAAGTCATTGGGATGCGTAGTTCATCTTGACCTTCAGCCAACGTGAAGCTGTCTGCTGAAACCGTGTAGCTAGGGCGGTTAGTGCTGCTTAAATCGATACCTTGAGGACCCACTAGACCGCTTTGAGCGATAAATTGGTGACCAGGCTCGTTTTTAAGAAGAACAAAAGTATCTTCAGAATCGAACTCAGCAGAGTAATCGTTTAGGTTTGCTGTAACGACATCACCACCAACCGTATCAATTGACAGAGTCAGAACATCAGTTGTTACTGTGATAGTTTTAGCAGAAGCAACTTGACCAGGAGCCGGGTCTAGATCATCTGCATAAGATGGCGCTGGTAGGGTGCTGCCAGATTGTGCCTGCTCAACCGCTTGTGGAGCTGGGTTCTGAGCTACGTTCCATTGTTGGAACAGTAGGAAAGAAACCAAAGCCAATGCGATTAACAGGATATTACGTTGAGAATCCATCGTTATTTATCTCTGTCTTGTTTTTGGACTGGTGGAACGGGGTCAAAGCCCCCTTCGTTCAAAGGATGGCATTTTAATAGACGTTTGCCTGATAACCAACACCCTTTTACAAAACCGTGAGCTTTCAACGCTTCTATCGCATATAAAGAGCAGGTTGGAGTAAATCGGCAGCGTGGGCCGATGAGTGGACTAATAAACCATCTATAAAAATAGATGGGTATTAGCGCTATCCACGCGAAGGGCGAGACAGGCGAAGCCATAATTTGTCGAGTAGCTTGAACATTTCTTCATTGCTTAAATCTTGCGCGCTCTTCTTAGCGATTACAACATAATCTTTGTTAGGAAGTTTGTGTTGAGTGTTACGAAAGCTTTCACGAGTAAGACGCTTGAATCGATTACGACCCACGGCGGTTTTAATCTGCTTTTTCGGAACGGCTAATCCAAGGCGAGGATTTGAAAGAGAGTTATTTCGGGCAATGATGGTGAAATGAGGGGAGCCTGCTCGATGAGCTTGCTTGAAGACATTCTGATAATGTTCGGGAGTTAACAAGCGTAACTCCCGACCGAAGGCTAGCTTATTCAAAATAATCAAAGATTACTTAGAAAGACGCTTACGGCCTTTTGCACGACGTGCATTGATTGTTGCGCGACCGTTCTTAGTAGCCATGCGAGCACGGAAACCGTGTGTACGCTTACGCTTTAGAACTGTAGGTTGAAAAGTGCGTTTCATTGTAATTACCTTACTGATCAGTAGTTTTAGGTTTTTGTTAAACCCGGCGTGGGCATTTTTTCTCTTCTTTATATAAGAAAGGAAAACCGACGCCTCTCAACAAAGAGGCGGAATTGTAATCACTGTCACAAAAAGTGTCAATGATTGGGTTAACTAAAATTCCGGTCGGGGGATTATACGTAGAATAACTAAAATCACAAGGATCCTTCGTCGATCCCGACCTTATTTAAGAATTTCTTTAATTTAGGATCCTGTGGATTACCAAAAATATCCTGTGGAGATCCCTGTTCGACAATGTGGCCATCAGCCATGAAGATCACTCGGTCTGCGACCTCTCTAGCGAACTGCATTTCGTGAGTAACCACCAGCATGGTTTGATGCTGATTTGCTAGTTTTTTCATTAGGTTAAGCACTTCGCCAACCCATTCAGGATCAAGCGCTGAAGTCGGCTCATCAAACAGTAAAAGCTCTGGTTGTAGAGCCATTGCACGGCCAATACCAACCCGTTGCTGCTGGCCACCAGAGAGCGCGGCTGGGTAGCTATCAGCTTTCTCTCCTAAGCCAATGTCGTCGAGTATTTGTTGTGCTTTTTCATGGGCTTGCTTCTTTTTCCAACCACGAACGGTAATCAAACCTTCAGCTATATTCTGTCTCGCGGTTTGGTGAGCAAATAGTGCATAGTTTTGGAATACAAAACCAGTCTTACGACGCAGTGCAAGCACCTCTGCTTTGGTGTGTTTCTGAGCATCAACCTTAATATCATCAATCGAAATAATACCTTGATCGGCTTGCTCTAGAAAATTCACACAACGCAGCAGGGTAGACTTACCCGTACCACTTGAACCTATGATGACAATTATCTCACCTTGTTTGATTTCTAGGTCGATCCCTTTCAAAACTTCGGTGTCACCAAACTGCTTGTGGATATTTTGTAATTTGATCATCGTACATACGCCTTATTCAGTTTCACTTCGGCCCAAATTTGAATACGAGTGAGGATAACCACTACGCCCCAGTAAATCAGCGCGACTGCTAAGAAAGCCTCGAAGAAGCGGAAACTTGAAGAAGCTTCCATCTGAGCTTTAGCCATGATTTCGGCGACACCTAAGGTGAATGCAAGTGAAGTCGACTTGATCATGTCGATGAAATAGTTCATTAAAGAAGGCAGTGCTACGCGGGTTGCTTGCGGCAAGATCACTCGGCGCATCGCTTGACTGGTTGTCATACCGACTGAGAGGCTGGCTTCCATCTGGCTACGATCAATACCGATAATCGCGGCACGAATACTTTCTGCCATATACGCGGCAAAGTGCAGGGTTAAGCCAATTACAGCGGCGCTGAAAGCATCCAACCCAACCATCCACGGGAATACTTGTGGTAAGCCGTAATAAAGGAGGAAAAGCTGTACCAACAGTGGTGTGCCTCGAAAGAAGCTAATGTACAGCTGGCTCAGTTGGTCGAGTACTGGGATTTTGAATACACGAATATTCGCCAGTATCAGAGACAGGATCAGAGCAAAGAACAAGCCCCAAGTCGCCATCTCCATCGTGGTGCCTAAATACTTCAGTAGTATTGGCAACAGCTCTAGCATGTAATTAAAGTCAAATCCCATAATCTATCTCGTATTAGTATTGGAAGTGTTGTTCTATTTGGAAATACTGTTCTATCAGGCTTTTAATCAGTGCACAAAAGCAAAAAGCCCACCGCCGTGTAAAGCAGTGGGCCTCGAATGGAGATAGTGAGTGATTACTTCTGAGTAATGTCCGCACCAAACCATTTCTGAGAGATACTTTCTAGCGTACCATCTGCGCGCATTGCTGCTAATGCTTGGTTTACTTCTGCTTGCAGTTTTTTACCGTTGTCGTTGTCCACGAAAGGCCAAGCGTTTTCAATGGTTTCGAATGGCTGACCCGCTAGCTGTAATGGTAGACCCGTCTTCTTGATAAGCTCTAGTGCTGATAGGCGATCCATTACGAATGCATCGGCACGACCAAGAGCGACATCATGCTCAATACCTGTATCGTAGGTTTTCACATTGATCTTGCCATCTTTATCGTAGCTGCGAAGCAGTTGTTCAAAGTTTGAACCTAGGTTTACCGCAACCGTCTTGCCATCAAGGTCTTCGATACCCTTAATGCTGTCATTACCTTTACGAACGGTAATTTGTGCACCGTCTACTACGTATGGGTCTGCGAATAGGTATTTCGCTTTACGTGCATCCGTCATTGTAATTTGGTTTGAAATGGTATCGATACGACCCGTTTCAAGAAGACCAAAAAGACCAGAGAAGTTTGCCGTTACGTATTCAACCTTGTAATCGTTACGCTTACCGATCTCATCCCATAAATCCACTTCAAAACCTTGTAGTTGGTCTTGTTTAACGAACGTAAACGGGAAGTAGCGACCAGACATGCCGACTTTAACTTCAGTCGCGGCTTGAACAGTAGCAGCAGAGAGTGCGATAGCCGCAATTGCAGCCTTAATCCAGTTATTCATTTGGTAACTCCTTATATTTATAGGGTTGGATGTTACTGGGAAAATGCTCAATAGAATAAATAACCAGATGTTATTAACCATAACCAGATCGCATTCTCGATTTGGGGATAACTAGCAAGGATCCGGGCATAAGTGGATCATTGTGTGAGTAAATTAGGGGCAAGATGTGTGGATCCACCGATTATTTACAAAATTATTGTGAATAACTTGGATCTTATTCACTGGATCTGTGATCAATTGCTGGTGATCTGACTTATCAACAGGTAAAATTAACGGTCATTTCATATAACTTAAATAGAGTGGGGCACCGTGTCATCTTCGCTTTGGTTGCAATGCTTGCAACAGCTTCAAGAAGAGTTACCAGCTACAGAATTCAGTATGTGGGTACGTCCGTTACAAGCGGAGCTCAATGGTAATACTCTAACTCTATTTGCACCAAACCGATTTGTACTCGATTGGGTGCGCGATAAGTACCTAAATAGCATTAACCGTTTGCTACAAGAATATTGTGGTAATGATATCCCGCATCTTCATTTTGAAATTGGGAACAAACGAGTTACTGCTCCAAAATCTGAGACTATCGCCCCAGCTCGTACCCGTACAGCCGCTGATGTGGCTGCTGAATCGTCAGCACCTGCGCAGTTACAAGCTCGTAAGCCTGTTCACAATATCTGGCGTGATGAAGAGCCTGTAGCGGTTGATCTTAACCACCGTTCAAACGTAAACCCAAAACATAAGTTCAATAACTTTGTTGAGGGTAAATCAAACCAATTGGGTTTGGCGGCGGCACGTCAGGTTTCTGATAATCCAGGAACAGCTTATAACCCGTTGTTTTTATACGGTGGCACTGGTTTAGGTAAGACGCACTTGTTGCATGCGGTGGGTAATGCCATTGTTGACAACAAACCGAATGCGAAAGTGGTTTACATGCATTCTGAGCGCTTTGTTCAGGATATGGTGAAGGCGCTACAAAATAACGCGATTGAAGAATTTAAGCGCTACTACCGTAGTGTTGATGCTTTGCTTATCGATGATATCCAATTTTTCGCGAATAAAGAGCGCTCTCAAGAAGAGTTCTTCCATACCTTTAATGCGCTGCTTGAAGGCAACCAACAGATCATCCTAACCTCTGACCGTTATCCAAAAGAGATCAACGGGGTAGAGGATCGTCTTAAATCTCGCTTCGGCTGGGGTTTGACGGTAGCGATTGAGCCACCAGAGCTTGAGACTCGTGTTGCGATCTTAATGAAGAAAGCCGAAGACCACCAAATTCACCTTGCGGATGAAGTGGCATTCTTTATTGCTAAGCGTTTACGCTCTAACGTTCGTGAGCTAGAAGGCGCATTGAACCGTGTTATTGCGAATGCAAACTTCACTGGCCGTCCGATCACGATCGATTTCGTGCGTGAAGCACTGCGTGACTTGCTTGCTCTGCAAGAAAAACTCGTCACCATTGATAACATTCAAAAGACAGTCGCTGAATACTACAAAATCAAAGTTGCTGATCTATTATCTAAACGCCGTTCTCGTTCTGTTGCTCGTCCACGCCAACTGGCGATGGCACTGGCTAAAGAGTTAACTAACCACAGCTTGCCTGAGATTGGCGATGCATTCGGTGGCCGTGACCACACGACCGTACTGCATGCTTGTCGTAAGATTGCTCAGTTGCGTGAAGAGAGCCACGACATTAAAGAAGATTATTCGAACTTGATTCGTACCCTTTCTTCTTAATACACAGTATTCTTAACCTTAATAAGCAGAATCTTGGCCACGTACTATTACGCAGTGCCATTTAGACCGTAAGAGCAAGATATGAAATTTACCATTGAACGTAGTCACCTGATAAAGCCATTACAACAAGTATCTGGCGCACTCGGTGGCAGGCCAACGCTTCCAATTCTAGGAAATCTACTGATTAAAGTAGAAGATGACGTGTTGTCGATGACAGCAACGGATCTAGAAGTTGAACTGATCAGCCGTGTAACGCTTGAAGGTGATTTCGAAGCGGGCAGCATTACTGTACCTTCACGTAAATTCCTAGATATCTGTCGTGGCTTGCCAGACAGCTCAGTGATCACTGTGGTATTGGATGGCGACCGTATTCAGGTTCGTTCTGGTCGTAGCCGCTTCTCATTAGCAACATTACCTGCGGCAGATTTTCCAAACATTGAAGACTGGAGCAGTGAAGTTGAAGTGTCAGTGACACAAGCTGAGCTACGTGGTCTTATCGAGAAAACCCAATTCTCAATGGCGAACCAAGATGTTCGTTATTACCTCAACGGCATGTTGTTTGAGATTGAAGGTTCAATCCTACGAAGTGTCGCAACTGATGGTCACCGTATGGCGGTATCTCAAGCACAATTGGGTGCCGATTTTGCTCAGAAGCAGATCATTGTTCCTCGTAAAGGTGTGCAAGAGTTAGTGAAGCTACTGGATGCACCAGAGCAACCGGTAACGCTGCAGATTGGTAACTCTAATGTGCGTGCTGAAGTGAACAACTATGTCTTCACTTCTAAGCTGGTTGATGGTCGTTTCCCTGATTATCGCCGCGTAATGCCGCAAAATACTACCAAGACACTTGAAGCTGGTTGTGATGAATTACGTTCAGCATTTTCTCGTGCTGCGATTCTGTCGAATGAAAAATTCCGTGGTGTTCGCGTTAATCTTGTAGATAGCGAGATGCGTATTACCGCGAACAACCCAGAGCAAGAAGAAGCGGAAGAAGTGCTAGACGTAACCTTTGATGGTGATGCACTAGAGATTGGTTTCAACGTAAGCTACGTGTTGGATGTTCTGAACACACTACGTTGTGAGCAAGTTCGCATCTCAATGTCAGACGCCAATGCGAGTGCTCTTATCGAGAACGCACAAGACGACAGCGCGATGTACGTTGTTATGCCTATTCGCTTATAAGCGTTGTTTGTGATGTTTACTGATCAACAACGTTTACCTATCGAGTCGTGATTGAAGATTAATATGAAGACGTTATGCCTTTATCGCGCTTAATCGTTAAGCAGTTTAGAAATATAGAAGCCTGTGACATTCAACCGTCATCAGGCTTTAACTTTCTTATAGGGGCTAACGGGAGCGGAAAAACCAGTGTCCTTGAAGCGGTATATCTGCTCGGACATGGTCGCTCATTTAAGAGTTCACTCACCGGCCGTATCATACAAAACGAGTGCAGTGAGCTGTTTGTACATGGCCGTTTTATGACCTCGGATCAATTTGAGCTGCCAATTGGCATTAATAAGCAGCGCGATGGCACAACAGAGGTTAAAATAAGCGGTCAAACTGGGCAAAAATTGGCTCAGTTAGCTCAGGTTTTACCTTTGCAGTTGATTCACCCGGAAGGGTTTGATTTACTAACCGATGGACCTAAGCATCGCCGCGCATTTATTGATTGGGGAGTCTTCCACAGTGAGTCCGGCTTTTATGATGCATGGGGCAGGGTAAAGCGCCTCAATAAGCAGCGAAACGCCTTATTGAAAACGGCAACACACTATCGAGAACTGAGCTATTGGGACCAAGAATTGGCCCGTTTAGCGGAAAGTATCAGCCAGTGGCGTGCCACTTACGTTGAACAGCTTAAAGAAGTCGCCGAAGAAATCTGTGCGACCTTCCTTCCTGAGTTTGAGATAAAGATTAACTATTATCGTGGTTGGGACAAAGACACCCCATATGCCGATATTTTAGAAAAGAATTTTGAAAGGGATCAGCAGCTTGGTTACACCTTTAGTGGGCCAAACAAAGCGGATCTGAAGATAAAAGTGAACGGCACTCCAGTGGAAGATGTCTTGTCACGAGGTCAATTGAAGTTGATGGTGTGCGCGCTGCGAGTAGCACAAGGGCAACACCTCACTCAAATGACAGGTAAGCAGTGCATCTATTTGATAGATGACTTTGCTTCCGAATTAGATAGCCAACGCCGAGCACGTCTTGCTGAGTGTTTAAAGGCGACCCAGGCTCAAGTTTTTGTAAGCTCTATTACCGCTGATCAGATTGCAGATATGCATGACGAAAATAGCAGGATGTTTCATGTGGAACATGGCAAAATAGAGCAAGGATAATTAGTCAGAGAGTAACTATGTCAGATAATTACGATTCATCGAGTATTAAAGTACTGAAGGGTCTGGATGCGGTACGTAAGCGTCCTGGAATGTACATTGGCGACACGGATGATGGTACCGGTCTGCACCACATGGTTTTTGAGGTGGTAGATAACTCTATTGATGAAGCGCTAGCTGGTCACTGTAATGACATCATTGTAACTATCCATGAAGATAGCTCAGTGTCTGTAAGCGATGACGGCCGTGGTATTCCAACAGAATTGCACCCAGAAGAAAAAGTATCAGCAGCAGAAGTAATCATGACGGTTCTTCACGCTGGTGGTAAGTTCGATGATAACTCGTACAAGGTATCTGGTGGTCTGCACGGTGTTGGTGTTTCAGTAGTTAACGCACTTTCTAAGCAAGTTACTCTTACTATCCACCGCGGTGGCAAAATCCACACTCAAACCTACAGCCACGGTGAGCCTCAAGCGCCACTAGCGGTTATCGGTGATACGGATAAAACCGGTACAGAGATTCGTTTCTGGCCGAGTGAAGAAACCT
The DNA here is from genome assembly GCF_041439295.1 of Vibrio sp. 1F253. Taxonomy (NCBI): domain Bacteria; kingdom Pseudomonadati; phylum Pseudomonadota; class Gammaproteobacteria; order Vibrionales; family Vibrionaceae; genus Vibrio; species Vibrio sp. 1F253. The sequence goes on from NZ_JBGONU010000015.1 coordinate 64,333, forward strand.
TCACTAACATCGAGTTCCATTACGACATTTTAGCTAAGCGTCTACGTGAGCTATCATTCTTGAACTCAGGTGTATCAATTAAGCTAATTGATAAGCGTGAAGAAGACAAAATGGATCACTTCGAATACGAAGGCGGTATCCAAGCGTTTGTTGAACACCTTAATACCAATAAAACACCAATCATCCAAAAGATTTTCCACTTTGATTCAGAGCGTGATGACGGCATTACCGTTGAAGTTGCAATGCAGTGGAACGATGGTTACCAAGAGAACATCTACTGTTTCACCAACAACATCCCTCAACGCGATGGTGGTGCTCACTTAGCGGGTTTCCGTGCTGCACTAACGCGTACTCTGAACAGCTTCATGGATAAAGAAGGCTTCTCGAAGAAAGCGAAGACTTCAACATCAGGTGATGATGCTCGTGAAGGTTTGACGGCGATTGTTTCGGTGAAAGTGCCAGATCCTAAGTTCTCAAGCCAAACGAAAGACAAGCTGGTTTCTTCAGAAGTGAAGTCTGCCGTTGAGTCTACGATGGGTGAGAAGCTATCTGAGTTCCTAATTGAGAACCCAGGTGAAGCGAAAATCGTTTGTTCTAAAATTATCGATGCAGCGCGTGCTCGTGATGCAGCGCGTAAAGCTCGTGAGATGACACGTCGTAAAGGCGCATTAGATTTAGCCGGTCTTCCAGGTAAACTAGCTGACTGTCAGGAAAAAGATCCTGCACAGTCTGAACTATATATTGTGGAAGGAGACTCTGCTGGCGGATCAGCTAAGCAGGGGCGTAACCGTAAGAACCAAGCAATCCTACCGCTTAAAGGTAAAATCCTTAACGTAGAGAAAGCGCGTTTCGATAAAATGCTGTCTTCTCAAGAAGTCGCAACGCTAATCACAGCCCTTGGTTGTGGTATTGGCCGTGATGAATACAACCCAGATAAACTGCGTTACCACAACATCATCATCATGACCGATGCCGATGTCGATGGTTCTCACATCCGTACACTGCTACTGACGTTCTTCTACCGTCAAATGCCTGAGCTGATTGAACGTGGTTACATCTACATTGCTCAACCGCCACTTTACAAAGTGAAGAAGGGTAAGCAAGAGCAGTACATCAAAGATGAAGATGCGATGAACCAGTATCAAGTATCTTTGGCTTTAGACAATGCAGAACTGCACGTAAATCCTGAAGCACCTGCGTTTGCCGGTGAAGGCTTAGAGAAGCTTGTTCAGCAATACAATGCAGGCATCAAGCTCGTTGATCGTATGAGCCGCCGCTACCCACGCGCATTGGTTCACGAACTGATTTACGTTCCTCGCCTAACCGCTGAGCAGTGTCATGATGATGCGGTGGTTGAAGCTTGGGGTAAGCAGCTAGTAGAGCAGCTAAACGGTAAAGAAGCGGGTGCAAGCCAATACAGCCTTGAAGTTGAAAAGCACGAAGAGCTAGGTTTAAGCGTTCCTAAGATTGTGGTTCGTACTCATGGTGTAACTCATGAGCACGTGCTGAGCATTGATCTGATTAACTCGAAAGAGTTTGGCAAGCTAGCGGATCTTTCTGAAGCACTTGATGGCCTGATTGAAGAAGGTGCTTACATTAAGCGTGGCGAGCGTACTCAAGAAGTGTCTAGTTTCGTTGAAGCTCTGAACTGGTTAGTGAAAGAGTCTCGTCGTGGCCTAAGCCTACAACGATACAAAGGTCTAGGTGAGATGAACCCTGATCAACTTTGGGAAACGACAATGGATCCTGAAACTCGTCGTATGATGCAAGTAACGATTGAAGATGCTGTTGGTGCTGATCTGTTGTTTACAACATTGATGGGCGACCAAGTAGAACCGCGTCGTAACTTCATCGAAGAAAACGCACTTAAAGTAGCAAATCTAGACGTTTAGTATCTTTGATACTTCGCTCTTTCGCTTAATTTCTGTGTCAGAGGTGCTCACATACATTCGTATGCTCCGCGCCTCTTCTTTGAACTAAAACGAAATAGCTTCGTCTCAAAAAACTAAATTTGTTGTTAAAAAGACTGCCAAAAATGGCGGTCTTTTTTGTTTTTAAGTGATTGAAAAATATTGGATTGGAAAAATAATTGAAAATAAACGCTTGAAACTGATTCGCTCAATCCACATATCTAGTTGTGAAGAGGATGACTGTCTTGCTCTACAAGAGAAGAAACAGAACCTTCATAACCGTTGCTAGAGTATCGCTCAATAGAGGATAACTTTGGCAGCACACAATTTAAAAATTGATTCATTGTCATGTCCCAGAGTTGTCACCAATAGAGGTGAAACCCGTGGAATGCGAATTGAATCCCTTAGCTGTTTACTGAATCACTCACAGGTTCGATCTCAGTAAAATTCACGGCTAAGACTATTGCTTACTAAAAGGATAGCATTATGAGAACTGTAGATTTCACTCCACTTTACCGCAACGCAATCGGCTTCGATCGTCTATTCAATATGATGGAATCGAACACGTCGAAAAATACTTCTGGCGGTTACCCTCCTTACAACATCGAGCAAAAAGACGAGAACAACTACCGTATTACTATGGCCGTTGCTGGTTTTGCTGATGATCAATTAGACCTTACTCAAAAAGAGAACATGCTAATTGTTAAAGGTGAGCGTAAAGCAGAAGCCGAGAAAACTTTCGTATACCAAGGTATTGCAGAGCGCGATTTCGAGCGAAAATTCCAACTGGCTGACTACGTAAAAGTGGTGGGCGCAAGCATGGAAAATGGTCTTCTTCACATCGACCTAGAACGCGAAATCCCAGAAGCGATGCAACCACGTAAGATTGCTATTAATGGTAATAGTCTTCTAGAAGGCTAAGCGTTATTAGCTCATTTAAGCTAATAAATCTCGGGAAGTAGAAGTGAAAGAGCACCAGTACCTTGAAGAAGGTCGGTGCTCTTTTTTGTATTTGGTCTACAGTAAGCTAAAAGCTTTTATTACTGCTCTGAGTAAGCTTTTTTCACTTCTTCTGCAATAATATTAATGCCTTTCTGCATCGCCTCATCATCTTGCACGTAGTTCATGCGTAGACATTGATGGGCATGATCCCACTCGTCTTCTTGGCCGATAAAGAAGTATTCACCCGGAACAATCAATACGCCACGAGCTTTGAGGCGGTCGTACAGCTCCATGGTGGTAATCGGCAGCTCATCAAACCATAGCCATAAGAAAATCGCACCTTCAGGCTTGTGGATACGGAAACGAGGGTCATCGATCGCTTCTTGTAAAAGCTCAACCGCACGTAGAGATTTGTCTTTATAGAAAGGTTTAATTACCTCGCTGCTTAAGCGCAGTAAATCGCCTTTTTCAATCATGTGATTGGCAATCGCAGGGCCGACACTATTGGGTGCTAGGCTGATAATGCCATTCATGTTGGTCAGAGCTTGTGTCACTTCTTCGCTCGCAATCACGATACCGCAACGCACACCCGGCAAACCAAGCTTAGATAAGCTCATGCACAGAATGGTGTTTTCATTCCAGAACGGTTCGACATCTTCAAAGATGATGTTTGGAAACGGCAGGCCGTAAGCATTGTCGATCAGCAGTGGGATGTTGTTTTCACGCGCCAGCTTATCCAGTTTACGCACTTCTTCATCGGTCAGTACGTTACCAGTTGGGTTGGTTGGACGAGAGGCGCAGATAGCGGCAACCGAGTCATCAACCTTGAGCTGTTCAAAATCAACGTGGTATTTAAACTGGCGGTTTTCTAGCAGTTCGATCTCTGGGTGGTAAGAGATAAAAATATCGTCATCAATGCCCGCATCGCCGTAGCCGATGTATTCTGGTGCGATCGGCAACAATATCTTCTTGTGAGAACCGTCTGGCTGTTGACCCGCTAACAAGTTGAATAGGTAAAAGAAGCCACTTTGACTGCCGTTGGTCAGGCTGATGTTTTTCTCGCTGATGTCCCAACCATAGGTCTCTTTCAGCATTCCAGCTAACGACTTAATGAAGCTGTCTTTACCTTGTGGACCATCGTAGTTGGCGAGGGCGGCAATGAGTTCTCCACTGGCGAGCATGTCGGCACTGGCTTGGTTAAAGTAATCGAGCATGGCTGGGATAGCGGCTGGGTTACCACCACCGAGCATAATTGCACCAGGAGTTCGCAGGCCATCATTCAAATCATCCATTAAACGAGTGATTCCAGAGTATCGATTAAACTTTTCACCAAACTTTGAGAATTGCATTGCTTCGTATACCTAATTCATTGTGATTATTATTCGTAGATTATGATCAATCTTATGAACCCGAGCGTGGCGGGTTACAGTGGGTAATCTTTGAACATACCGCAATGTTTTTGCGGCGCAAAGCACGAATTGCCCTCACACGGAAAAAACTTCTCTTCTCACCGCTCCCGTTTAATCACTTTTTTCACTTTAAACTGAACTCAAACTGAATAGAACGACGGCAAATGTCAGAGCAATGTGAGGAAGGTCACTCTTGGATTGCTCAAAAATAGCGCACTGAATATTATTTCCTCCGAAGAAAAAACAACCTATCTATCTTTTGGAGAAACGAATGTTAACTAATTTATTTGTTAGAACTCAGCTATTTATTCAATCTTTTAATAATGATCAACGTGGTGTTACAGCGATTGAATACGCAATCCTAGGTGTGTGTATGTCAGCAATCGTATTGGCTGTATTTAACGACTCTCTTCGTGAAGCTTTAGAAGGTGCTATCACAACCATCACTAATAATATTGAAGCCGCTAATTCGTCGCCAAGTGTAGGTTAATTAATGCCTCATAAACTGTGGTGGTTAATTCCCTTAGCCACCATGGCTGCAATCGTCAGTTATCAAGATATCCGATACCGAATAATATCTAATGGAGTGGTGGTAGCTGTTGCTCTCTTGGGTGTTTTTTATATCTGTCAAACCGAAAAGTTTGAGCAGTTTTATAACTTTTTCATAGTGTTAGCCGTCGGCGCAGTTTTATTTTATTTCAATGTTATAGCTGCTGGAGACAGTAAATTATTGGCTGCATTCAGTTTAATGGTATCGCCCAATATGATGTTGTTGGCGGTTAATGTGATTTTATTTGCAGGTGGAACCCTAGCGATTACTCAGTGGGTATTAGGAAAAACAACTGGTAATTCTGAGTGGATAAATAGAGGCGTTCCTTATGGGGTACCTATTTGTCTAGGAAGCCTACTAGGTATAGCTGCATCGTTATAGGTGAATCATGAACTCCAAAATCATTCTTGGCTTAGCGTTTCTCGCTATATCTATAGGCCTCTATGGTGTGGTGAATGTACCGATGGATACTTTCCCCGCTCAGCCTGAAGAACCAATTATAGAAGTGACTTTTAAGGTATGGAAACTCACTCACCCGGCAGTGAAAGGTCAGCAGCTGAAGCGTAGCGACTTCGTTATAGAGTACTTGCCTGAAGCTCGTGCAGCGCTATTGGGAATCGATCGAAACATTGAGTTAGATTGGAATGCTCCTCAATTCGCAGTGCATGACATTGCCGCATATGAGCTGGTGGACTTGAATATGTTGACATCTCCCGGAGACAGTCAGTACTTACAGGCGGTGATCCGCCCTGGATTTGTGCCTTATAACGTTACGGTACCGGGAAGAGATGTACTAGGTGGCACCATCGCAGTCGGAGATTTAGTCGATATATCTGTTCTTTCAACGCCGGATCAGAACTTATCAAGTGAGGATACGGTGTCAGATATTCAACATCTCACTATGGTGCCATTACTGGCCCAAATACCGGTTTTGGACATGGTGACGTCAGAAAAAGCAGTGAGCACGTTAACGTTGGAAAAAGAGACTCAGGTGACATTGATCTTACAAGTGACGAATCAACAACTGGCACAACTCACGGTGGCACAGCGGATTGCAGAAGTGGCCGTGCACAAGTCATTGGGTAAGGAATTTTCTGATGATCTAGAAGCTGATTCTTCAGACATCATTCCAAGCAGTGGCGGCACTGGTGGAATTCGTGAATACCGTTTTGAGTAGGGCGTTAACCATGAAAACAACAATGTTGACTTTAGTATTGGTTCTGCTGCTTCCATTCGAGGTTTTGGCTCAAGGCTCGACTAATTTAGCTCAGGGAGAAGCTAAAACCTTTTCGATTCGAGGGGAAATCGAAAAGGTTTTTATCTCAGGGAAGAATATTGCAGATTACCAAGTGATTGATAGTAATAAGGTCGTGGTGTTTGGGAAGAATATCGGATCTGCCTCGTTTATCGCATTTGATGCGAAAGGGCGTGAATTATTTAACCGCTTATTGTTGGTGAATAAAAGTTATCGCGAAATAGAGCAACAAATTGATGTGTTATTTCCCGATGCGGAAGTGTTTGTAGCAGGCATCGGTGAGAACGTTGTTCTGAGTGGTGTCGTCGCTAATGAACAGGAAAAGGATAACATTCACCAGTTGGTGGGTGAGCTTTTGGGGAAAACAGCGAACTCAACCTCTTTTCAAATGAGTGATGAAGAGAGTGACGACATTGATGTGGGTTTTATGACTCAACTTAATTACGCAGGCGTCGTGAATAATATCGAAATATCAGCGACTAAGCAGGTGAACGTTAAGTTGACCATTGCAGAGGTATCGCACTCTTTTATGCAAGACTTCGGCATCAAGATGGGCAGCAATGGTACGCCCGGCATATTTGTGGATCAACTTACTCATTTTAGTGCTAGCGATATTGTCTCTGTTATTTCAGCTTTAGGTACCGATAGCGTTGGTCAAGTTCTAGCTGAACCTAATTTGTCGGTGATTTCAGGTGAGAAAGCGAGTTTCTTAGTGGGTGGAGAACTGCCCGTTGTGACGGTTATAGATGGTGCAACCAACGTTGAATATAAGGAATTCGGTGTGCGACTGGAATTACTGGCTAAGGTGCTTCGAGATGACAAAATTAAGCTAGCACTGACACCAGAGGTTAGCTCCCTAGATGGTAGTTACAGCAGTGACAACTTTGATTTACCAGCATTAAGAACACGACGCGCCCAGACAACCGTGGAACTGGGGGATGGACAAAGCTTCGTTCTTGGTGGGTTGCTTAACAGTGAAGAGAAAGAGTCACTGACTCGAATTCCCTACATTGGTGATATACCTATTATCGGTGCTTTGTTTCGCCATACAGGAACCGAACGTAGTAAAACTGAGTTAGTCATTGTAGCGACCGTTAATTTAGTTCAACCAGTCAAAGCGGAGCAGATCCAATTACCGACGATGAAAAAGACTAGCACGCTCAAGCGCTTTTTTGGACTAGGCTGTGGCTATGAACAATCACAACAAAAGTGGGCTGATGAAGCTTTGTCTGCTGGAGGGTTTAGCCAATGAAATCATTGATGGTTACTTTGTTTACCGCCGTCATTATTACAGGGTGTGTTGACCGTATATCGGAGCCTCGCGGAACGTAAGTTGAAGTTTTTCCTGTGACTTATCAGCTTAAACTTCGCTCTGACCAACCCCTGTTGGTGACCAGAAAAGTGAGTGAGTTTATCTTGGGTTACCCTAAAAATGTAAAGGTGGCGCAATGGAAAAGACGTACCAAAGGGAACGGGAATCAGGCGCTTTATAAAGAGGTTGTGAGCCAGTTAATCCAAGCTGGTGTGATGTCGAGTCAGATTGAATACAGTCAAATAGGTTATAGCCCAAATGAGCATAACTCAAACGCATCAGATCCGTTACCACTAGAGAGTCGCTTTGACTTAAGTCTTTCAGTCACAACATATAAGACCAAACTAGAAATTTGCCGCCAGGAACGGGTCGGCGAGTATGGGAATGGAAGCTTAGGGTGCAATGTGGACACGAGCCGTTGGCAGTCAATGGTCAACCCGCACAAAGCAATCTAATTACTAACTGTTAGAGAATTTCAGATGTTTGATTTAGTGAATAAACTAAACAGTGCGGAACCTAAAAAATCGGAGAAACAGAATCGTTGTGCGATGCTTTTCCAAACCGAGATATGCCGCGACTTCATCCAAAAATCGTTCAGATTTGAAGGGTTGATTGAGCCTAGCTCGTTCGCCAGCCAAGACACAAATGTGACTAGATTAGAGCAATACCCAGATGTTGAAGTGGTATTTGTTGAATTAAATCAAAGCCAAGATATTGTCGCTGATGCTCAGTTATTGACTCATACCTTACCTCCTCATGTGTCCGTGATCATTATTGGCAGTGAAGATACCATATCCATCATTCGAGCCTTAAGACAGTTGGGTTTCTATTACTTGTTTTGGCCAGCGGGTGAAGCGGAAACGATCGATTTTTATCACAACGTTTCCCGTAACCACGCAGCACAACAAGGCGTGAGTACAAATCGTAAAGCCAAGCAAATAGCAGTCATGGGCGTGAAAGGTGGGGTCGGTACTTCACTAGTCGCGTGTGAGATATCTCGCCGTTTGGCCAAGCATCAAAATGCGAGTACTTTGCTAGTCGACTATACCTACACTGGCAGCAATATTGACGTGATGTTAGGGCTTAAGAAGTTTACTAAGCGCAGTGTTCAAAAAGGCACCCTTACTACAGGAGTGGATAATGATATCGCGACAAGCTTGGTACAAAATATTGAAAAAAATTTGTCACTTCTTGCGGTGGAATCAGATGAGTTTGGCCGTGATGAGTTATTCCAATACACCCAGTCTTTAAAGAAGCAGATGATTTCAAGTCATGCTTTTGTCGTGGAAGACTATTCTCACACTGCGACAACCAATGAAGAGTTTAGACAAGCGGTGGGGAAACTAGATGCTTTAGTCTTGGTATTTGATGCAACAGTATCGTCATTAAGAGAGCTGAATCGAATTCGTTCTGAAATCGACGTGCATTATCCCAACCTTGTCGTACTGACGGTAATGAACCGCTCTCGACCACATAACGCAGCGTCAATTAGTGAGGCGGATGTAGTTAAGTATTTTGGTCGAGAGGCAGACGCGAATTTAGTGTTTGATTTCAAAGCTAATCAATACCTACTTCAAGGTGAGCTGCTTAGTGAATCACGTTCTGAAATGAAATACGGACTGCAAACGTTAGTTGCCTTATTGATGGGAGAGAAAGTTGCGGAAAAAACAGCATTTTCATTCTTCCAGTGGTTAAAACGGTAAGGGGACGATATGGAACATGCACAGCGCATTTATTTACAACTGCGTAAGCAGATCTTTGATGCACTTGATGCCAGTGTTATTGAAAGCTTACCGCGTCTAGAGTTAGAAGCTCAGTTAGCTAGCGCAGTTGATATGCTAGTGAGTCGAGATCAGTTATCTATTTCATCACTGGCAAAATCAGAATATGTCACCAGCATGGTACATGAGTTAGTTGGCCTCGGGCCTTTGCAGGTGTTGATGGATGATGACTCGATCACCGACATCATGATCAATGGCCCACAACAGGTTTATATTGAGCGTCATGGCTTAGTCGAGAAAGCACCTGTTCGATTTATCGATGAGAAGCAGTTGCTTGATATTGCTAAGCGCATCGCTAGTCGTGTTGGGCGCAGGGTCGATGAGTCTTCTCCTACTTGTGATGCCCGGTTAGATGATGGTAGCCGTGTGAATATTGTCATTCCTCCTATCACATTGGAGGGACGTCAATCTCGATTCGTAAGTTTCAAAAACAAAGTATTGGTTTTGAAGAATTAGTTGAATTTGGGTCTCTTACTTCCGAGATGGCAGGTTTACTTCAATTAGCTGCACGTTGCCGACTCAATATTCTTGTATCTGGTGGTACGGGATCGGGAAAAACAACGTTACTTAATGCTTTATCACAGCATATATCAGAGGGTGAACGAACCGTCACTATTGAAGATACCGCTGAGTTAAGGCTTCAGCAGTCACATGTTGTTCGAATGGAAACTCGTCATGAGGGCATTGAAGGGACGGGGGCTATTACCGCTCGAGATTTAGTGATTAATTCACTGCGAATGCGCCCAGACCGAATTATTGTGGGTGAATGCCGTGGTGGTGAAGCATTTGAAATGCTGCAAGCCATGAATACTGGGCACGATGGTTCAATGTCTACGTTGCACGCCAATACACCACGAGATGCTTTGGCTCGTGTCGAATCAATGGTGATGATGGCGACCAATAATTTGCCCTTAGAAGCGATCCGCCGCTCAATTGTAAGCGCGGTCGATTTAGTCGTTCAGGTCAGCCGATTGCATGATGGTTCTCGAAAGATCATGAATATCACTGAAGTGGTCGGTATTGAGGGAAGCAACGTGGTGTTAGAAGAGTTGTTCTCTTTCCAAACTTCACCTCACAGCCCTGATGGTCGCATTCGAGGTAGTTATGTGACATCTGGTGTTATGGCTCGTTCTGCGCTTTATGAAAAAGCCCGTTTCTTTGGTGTAGAGCAGAAGTTAACTCAAGTGATTGAGTCTATGACACTCAATCAATAGGAGTGAGACATGTATTGGTTGATTATTTTGGGTGGGGCAATACTCATGATTGTAGCGCTTAAGCCGAATAGAGCTCCTTCTGTTGATGAGTATTTATCACAGCAAGCGAAAGGTAATCTGAAAAGCGATCTGAGTTTTACGCAACAAGCGGTTAATTTTGCCAGTCTTTCTGATCGTAACTTCAAACAGAAACTTCATGTGCGTTGGGATAACTTACAGCGCCAACTTGGAAAAATGGCATTAGGTAAGGTCGTCATTTTTTCTGTTGTAGCACTGCTTGCGATCGGCACTCTTAATCAAATGTCACTGCGCTTACCTTGGTTCGAAATTTTGCCTTTGACTCTCATTACCGCTTGGTTTTTGGGTTATCTCCATTTACAGAAACGAGAGAGAAAACGCTTTGAAGAAACCTTCCCTGATGCGTTGAACATGCTGGCAAGTTCCCTTAGTGCGGGTGAAAGCATAGGGCGAGGCATTGGGTATGTAGGGAAGAAACTTGAAGGTGAGGTAGGTAAAGAGTTTAAGCTGATGAGCGAGCGCCTCAATTTAGGCGAGCCGATTGATGATGTGTTTCGTAAATCTTGTCGTCGCTTTCCGTATCCGTCGTTTCATTTTTTTGTCATTACCTTGCGAGCTAACATGCAAAGAGGGGGGCAATTAAAAGAGGTGATGTCACGTCTGAATCGACAAATGTTCGAAGCGAGAGCTGTAGAAAGAAAAAAGTTTGCTCTTACTTCAGAGGCTCGTATCTCCGCAAAAATTGTAGGAGCAACACCATTCTTCTTTCTGTTTATTTTGCAGTTTCTTAGTCCTGAAAATTTTGAGTTCGTAATGCACCACCCAGAAGGGAGACCGATTCTTTACTACCTCATCACAAGTGAAAGTATCGGCATGCTGATCATCTGGGCGTTAATGAAAAAGGTGAAGTAATGGCTTCTTCAATAAACTTCTCGAACGTTGGGTTATTTTTCGCCTGGGCCGGCGTAGCATTTGGCTTGTTGCTCATATTTTATTGGTTAGTCGTGTGTACTCAGAAAAAACACCGTATAGCAGCCTTAGCGAAACATCATCGATTGGCCGATCAGTCAAAAGAGGCAGAAATAAAACTGAATCGTTGGTTGACGCCCATGTCGACTATTTTCGTCACCTCCGAAAGTGATATTACAGTGCGCTTTGCTAATGCTGGCGTGAGTGACATCCGGTGGGCTCAATGGTTTATGCCACTGAAGTACAGTGCGTTGTTTATCGGGCAAGTGGTTGTTGCAGGCGTGTGTTGGTTTATTGAGGTTTCGTCTGAATCATGGATCGCGATAGCTGCGGGGTGGGCTATGGTGGTTATTGTGATGCCTGACCTAGTCTTGAGCTCGATAGCTAAAAACCGTCAACGTCGAATCTCTCGTCAAATGCCGTATCTGATTGACCTAATGGCGATTTGCGTCCAAACCGGCATGACAATCGAAGCATCAATGAAATACCTCTCCATTGAAATGAAAAGCTTTGATAAAGAGCTTTCTAGCTTGTTGGAGGTGACAAACCAACGGGCTCGTTTGGTCGGAATGGAAAATGCCTTAGAGGAGTTGTATCGCAAGGTTCCATCACCAGAAGTTCGTAGTTTTGTGATGACGCTGACGCAGAGCATTCAACATGGATCCTCGATTTATAACGTGTTAACGACGTTGGCAGGCGATATTCGAGAAGTGCAAATGCTAGAGCTAGAAGAAGAAATAGGGAAGTTAGCTGCCAAGATGTCGATTCCACTGATCGTGTTTATCTTGATCCCAATTGTATTCGTAATTGCCGCTCCGGGGGTAATGAGGATGATGCTTAATGTTTAAGAAAATAATCGCGCTAACGTTAGTTTTAATGTTGGCGGCATGCAGTTCAACTCAAGCGAGTTGGCAGAAAGATGAGTCAAAAGAGGCTATCTATCAAAAAACACATAATTACGTTCAGTTAACCCGTTTGTATAAAAATCAGCTGCAGCAATACGACGCTGATGAAGTGAGAGAAAAACTCTCGAATACATATTTAGCTATGGGCGATGCTGAGTCGGCTCTGTTTTACATTGCCCCTGTTACTCAAAAACCACAACCCAGTGTGAACAGTTTATTGATGCAAGCGAAAGCATAAGGTGAATTAGGTCAGTACCCAGCAGCGATCAGTAGTGCTAAACAAGTATTAGTGGAAAATGCTACACATGCGGCAGCCGAGAATTTACTGGGAACGTTTTATGGTTACAGCTATCAGTTTGATCTATCTCGTCGGTATTTTGAACGCGCGCGCGAGCATTTTTATGACTCGGTATCAGTGAATAATAATTTGGCTGTGCTCGATATTACGCAAGAGCATTATCAAGCAGCTATGGAGCGTTTATTACCATTGTATAAGCGCGGTCAGATGAACGAACAGATGATGGCAAACTTGACGTTGAGTATGGCTAAGTTGGGCCACTACCCGTTTGTCGAAAGTGTGTTGAGTGAAAGATACAGCAAGCACCAAATCCAAAAAATTTATCAGGCGTTGCGCCACCACACTCCTTATTCATTAGAGAGCCAAACGCTGGCAGTCAGTGGTCTTTCGTTATCGGAGGAGGCGGGTAATGCGATATAAGCAAAAGGGTGTCGCGAGCATAGAGTTTGCGGTGGGCTTTTTTGCTTTTTGGTTGATGTGTATGGCGTGGGTTGAGATGAGCTATATCTCGTACATTTCTGCGATCAACGACTTGGCGGTTTCAGAGGTGGCTCGCACAGCTAAAAAGGGCTCAGGAAATTATCTCGATACGGTAGATAAGGTTTTGCACCGAGAAGGCAGTATCTGGAATCAGGTTGTTAATGGCGACAATTTTCAAGTCACGATTCACTACTCTAAAAACCTGAGTGAGTTAGCTAGTATTACAGACCAATGCAGTATTTCTGGTAGTCAAAAATTTAAAGAGTGTGGTGATGCTGATAACGCAGCGCTTGCCATTTATCGAATTAACTACCGTTTTTCACCTATCTTTAGCTACTTCTTCACGACTCAGAATTTAATGAGCAGAGAGATGATTGTTGTGCAGGAATATGAAAGGTCAAAATTTGAAATTTAGAACCCTAAAGCATGGGAATTTGAAGAGTAAGCAGCAGGGGGTTTTTAGTATTGAGTTTGCCATGGTCGCTGTATTTTTCAGCTTATTGATTGCTTTCAGTGGTGACGTGATCATCAAGCTTTCATTGAAAGGAAAACTCGATCGACTCTCTTATTCACTGGTCAATGTACTTAAAGAGAGAACCCAACTTTATGATACTGATTATCAGCTTACAACTAAAGAAGTCGATGATATCGATATCATTGCTCAGCATTCCTTACTGCGTACCTTTGGTCATTTTGAACGGGAACACTATGGGTTGTTGGTGGAAGAGTTGAGCTTCAAACAAGTGGGTACACCCAACCCCGCGATCAGTGAAAAACGCGGTGTTGTTGCCTGCAGAATAAAGCAAACCATTGATTCATTAGAGTCCATGACGGTAGTGACTAACCGAGGTCGAGAAATGCCCCTGTACCGAGTGACGGTTTGTTATGAATCGGATAATTGGATTGGTGGTATTTTGGGGCGTGAGTTTACTCACGTGATGTCTGATTCTGTCGTGATCGGCAGGTAGAGCGAAGAGAAAGGTTATGAAACACGCTATGCGTAAGCAGTCTGGCCATGCAGCTATGCTGTTTGCCATTATGATCCCAGCTTTGTTTGGAGTGTTTATGCTTGGTTCTGATGGTGCCCGCGCATTACAAACCAAAGCTCGATTAGAGGAAGCTTCAGAAGCGGCTGTTCTAGCGGTATCAGCAAAAGATGAGCAAGACCACCAATTGGCGGAGCGCTATATTCAGCATTATCTATATGACATGGACTCGATCCTAGATATTGAAGTTAAGAAGCTAGGGTGTGATGAGATACCTGAATGTATTGCTGCTACGGAAAGAGGCGAAGCACGCTACTTTGAATATCGTGTTGCGGGTCAAACACTGCACAAGTCCTGGTTTCCTGGTAACGATGTGATTTCTGGCTTTGGTGATAGCTTCAATGTGACGGGATCATCGAAAGCACGACGCTATCAAAGCCAGCCGATAGACATTACTTTTATCGTCGATTTTTCAGAATCTATGAATGACTCGTGGAGTGGTGGTCGGCATTCTAAGCTAAATGATCTGAAAGACATTATTGAAGATGTGGCTGATGAACTCGGCGCGTATAACGATCTATATCCAGAGCACCCTCATCGGGTTGCACTTACCGGTTTTAATCGCCGAACCATCAATAAAGATAAGAATGATAACTTAGTGGTTCGCGATCAGCGGGTAGTTTCAAGAGAAGGTGAATACGATAAAGACGATACGGTGAATTTTAACAAAACGATAGCTCAACAATTTATCGTTAAAGGAGAAGCCTCGCGTGTGCCTAATGGCGATGATGATGCACGGTTCTACGACCTCTATTTTACCACCGATTTTTCATCCTTCACCAAAAAGGTCAAGAAATTCAAAGCTGGGGGAGGCACTGCTTCACTGCAAGGTATTATTCGTGCAGGGCAAATTGTGACTTCAATGTCGAAGAACCAAAAGCAGCTGATCATTATTCTGTCTGATGGGGAGGATTGGAATCACTACGCAGGGCAAACCAATAAGCTTGTATCGAAAGGTATGTGTAGCAACATTCTCAATATGGTCAACGGCGGCAAAGTTTCGGCAGATAATACGCATGATGACATAGAGGTAATTGGCGGGGTAAGCCAAGGAATGATGACACCTGATGGTGAACGAATGAACGCGCGCATGGCTGTGATTGGTTTCGATTATGAACTTAATAAAAACGTGGGTCTGCGTAATTGCGTTGGCCGAGATAATTTTTATAAGGCTGAAAACAAGGAAGACATTCTCAATAAAATTTTGGGATTAATTACGGAAGAAGTGGGTCACTTAGCGCAATAGAGGTATGTGACATCCTTTTTATTAACTGAATATTATTAAGAGAGCAAAAATGAAAACGCTTATATCTGTTATGTCTTTATTTACTCTGTCGTTTTCTATACTGGCAGCCCCTTTAAAACCAGATACTAACGAACTACTTTATCATTACTGCCATATGGGCGACTCTGAACTAGAGAAGACGGTAACGATCGGTCAGGGGAAGAAAGTGATGTATCACCAAGGTCCGTTCATGCAAGTGAACGCAAGCACAGCTAATCAAGCGATTAAAAATCTGATTCAAGATAAGTTAACTCAAGTATCAGAAAGTGCTGATTGCGCACAATACTTACTGAGTCGAACTAAATTTGTAGAAGGTAAGTTGGCTCGTGAGGTGTTGGCTCGCGTGACTTTTGATTTCGATGACGATGAACTGAATCAAAAATCTCGTTATTTATTGTTAAAACTTATAGCTAAACTTGAACATCAAACTCCCGAATTTATCGTCACGGGGAATACCGACTCAAAAGGTAGTGATAGTTACAACTTAAGCTTAGGCTTACAGCGCTCGAATGCTGTTGTTGGGTATTTGAAAGAGCAAGGCGTAAATATTGAAGACCTGACTGTGAGTTCACAAGGTGAGGCGAACCCAGTGCAGAGTAACGAGACTGAATCCGGTCGCCATAACAATCGCAGGGTTGATATTCACTCTTAACCCTGCCTTACAAATTTAACTTGTTGGGAGCAGTATTTTTAAAACGACACCCACGGATGGGTTATCTGATTGCTCGAACCAGATTGTCCCTTTGTAGCTATGGAGTATCTCATCACATAGCGCCAAACCTAATCCTGTACCATGGGTCTTCTGATCGGCTCTTACGCCACGTTGAAATAAGGTTTGGCTGATCGAGTTATCTATTACTGGCCCATCATTATAGATCTCAATCAGGATCTGCTGTTCGCTTTGAGTGGCTTTGAATTCGATAGAGGTTTGTGCGAACCGATAAGTATTTTCTAATAGGTTACCGAGCACTTCCATAAGATCATCTTTATTAAGAGGCACGGTCTGCTGGTCGTCAAACTGAGTGATGAATTGGATCTTTTTATCGGCATGGATTTTCGTAAACATGCCTACTAGGTTGTCGAGGATTGGTTTTATCGGTGTCGATGAAGTCGTTATACCTTTAACGCCTAGCGAAGCCCTTTTGAGTTGTGCCTGAATTAAGCTATCCATTTCTAACAGTTGTTGGTTGATTTGGTCATTCTTTGTTTTGGATGAGTCTTCATCAAGCAATGCTTGAGAAACTGTCACGCGAGTCTTCAAACTATGGGCGAGATCATTGAGAGAACGCTTATAACGCTCCTGATTTTCTTTTTGTTGGTATAGCAATTCGTTCAATGCACTGGTGACGCTATGTAAATCTTCAGGGTATGACTGGGCCAATTGGTTTTTCTTACCTTGTTTTATGTCATGTAGCTCATTCTCTAGTCGAGCAAACGGAGCAAAACTAATTCGATAAAAAACCCAAAGTAGAGCACTGATCAAAGCAAGCGCAACCACTAACACTCCAACCGCGGTGTATTTTAACTGATGTATGGGTTCTATTTTCTCTTCGACCCTTTGGGTAAAGATAACTCTGCCATCTTTTTTTTCCTGGAAACCTTTCCAGAGAATTGTGTGGACAATAAAAGCGGCGCCATTCGGTCTTTCAACCAAACGAATAGTATCTATGGGGAAATTTAGATCATGACACAGTTCGTTGACTTGAGATTGGCTGACGCCTATCTCTGATAGCAGCTTAGCTCGTCTTTCAATATTTACTGATGTCCATACTTGTTGATTGTTGTGATCACATAGAGTGACGCTAGTGTTGGGAGACTCTTTCGCATAGAACCTATCCCACTCCGTCAATGGCGGTATTTCCCCAGAAGACAGCAGTTCATTGATTACAGCAGGCAATTCTCGAAGGGTATTTTTCGAGTAGTACTCAAAAAGTTGGTGTTTTTGACTGTTGTAGTAGAACCAGGCGCTAGTGAGTACCATTGAAATCATAATGGAAGCAGCAACGGCGAATGTCCGACGTCTGAACTGAGTTTTGTACAGTCTTTTCATACTACTTGGCTTCTAGTTCAAAACGATAACCTTGCCCGCGAATGGTGCTGATCAGCTTAGCTTGAGTGTATTGCGTTAACTTTTTACGTAAGCGTGAAACGATAACCTCAATATTGTTTAGCTGAACATTTTCACCCTGCGCATAAAGGGAGTCTGCGATTTGTTGTTTAGATACGATTTGTAAGCAATGGCGAATTAAGTACTCGAATATTTGAAATTCTAAGGCTGTAAGTTCAATCAGAGCATCATCGTAACTGATACGTTTGGCTTGAGTGTCTAAGGTGAGCGATTGCGCTTTGATTTGGGAAGCGGAAAACCCTTGATTACGACGAACAAGCGCCTCAAGGCGAGCGTGTAGCTCTTCAAATTGGAAGGGCTTGGTAAGGTAATCATCAGCCCCGGAGTTAAGCCCTTCTACTTTATCTTGCCAGTTGCCACGTGCGGTTAAGATTAATATTGGGACTGCAATTTCTTTACGACGTATTTGCTTGATCAGCGTAATGCCATCAAAGTCAGGGAGGCCAAGGTCAATGATCATCACATCTGTATTGGACTGTTTTTGAATCGTTTGTAAACATGCAGAAGCTGTTCTATCTGCATGGACAGTATGTCCTTGCTCACTGAGCTGAGAAGATAGGTGGTGATTCAATATTTCATTATCTTCAACCAAAACAACCAGCATGTAATATCCCTATCTACAATAATATTCAACCAGATAGAGCTTACACTAGCTTTGGATAAAAAAAAGGGAGAAGCCAAAGCTTCCCCCTTAATATTTATTCCAAATTGGTTTTACTTCTGTAGTAAAGAAATATCAGCAATCTGTAGGAACAGGTTACGTAGGTTGTTCAGTAGCGTTAGACGGTTCTTCTTAAGCGCTTCGTCATCAGCCATAACCATTACGTTATCGAAGAATGCATCAACAGGTTCACGTAGATCAGCAAGCTTGCTTAGGGCTTCTTGGTAGTTGCCTGTTGCGAATGCTGGTTCTAATGCTTCTGTCATTACTTCAACGTTTTCAGCCAGTGCTTTCTCTGCGTCTTCTTGAAGAAGAGCAAGATCGATTTCAGCAGGTAGCTCGCCATCGAATTTAGCAAGGATGTTACCTACACGCTTGTTCGCTGCTGCTAGTGCTTCTGCTGCTTCCAGTTCACGGAAGTGAGAAACCGCTTTAACACGTTGGTCAAAGTCAGCTGGCTTAGTTGGACGACGTGCTAGTACCGCTTGGATGATATCAACGCTGAAACCAGCATCTTGGTACCATGCGCGGAAACGACCTAGCATGAAGTCGATAACGTCAGCTTCAACATTGTCGTTAGTTAGCTTGTCGCCTAGTAGCTCTTTCGCTTTACCGATTAGATCGGTTAGGTCTAGGTTGTAGCCGTTTTCAACGATGATACGTAGCACACCTAGTGATGCACGACGTAAAGCGAATGGGTCAGAACCTTTTGGAGCTTGGCCAATACCGAAGATACCTACAATAGTGTCTAGCTTGTCTGCCATTGCTACTGCTGATGAAATACCAGTGCTTGGTAGTGTGTCACCCGCGAAACGAGGCATGTACTGCTCGTAAAGTGCTAGTGCTACTTGCTCGTCTTCACCATCGTGAGTCGCGTAGTGCATGCCCATCACACCTTGAGTATCCGTAAACTCGAATACCATAGATGTCATTAGGTCACACTTAGCCAGTAGGCCAGCACGCTTAGACTTTTCAACGTCAGCATCGATTTGCTCAGCAATGTAGCCAGCAAGCTCTGTGATGCGATCGGTTTTGTCTTTGATAGTACCTAATTGCTTCTGGAAGATAGCTTGGTCTAGTTCAGCAAGACGGTCGATCAGCGGACGTTTGCGGTCTGTGTTGAAGAAGAATTCAGCATCAGCAAGACGTGGACGTACAACCTTCTCGTTACCTTCGATTACGTGACGAGGCTCTTTAGACTCGATGTTCGAAACGAAGATGAAGTTTGGCAGAAGATTTTTATCAGCGTCATACACTGGGAAGTACTTCTGGTCGCCTTTCATGGTGTAAACCAAAGCTTCAGAAGGCACTTTTAGGAACTCTTGCTCAAACTTAGCAGTAAGCACCACTGGCCATTCAACCAAAGAAGTAACTTCTTCAACAAGGTCATCTTCTAGGTCTGCAATACCACCAACTGCGTCAGCTGCTTTTTTAGCATCAGCAAGAATGATCGCTTTACGCGCATCGTAATCTGCTATTACTTTACCGCGCTCTTCTAAGATCGCAGGGTATTGGTCAGCAGAGTCGATTGTGAACTCTTGTTCGCCCATGAAACGGTGGCCACGGATAGTACGAGCAGAAGCTACGCCTAGGATTTTGCCTTCAACAAGCTCATCACCTAGTAGTACTGTCAGTGTTTTCACTGGACGGATAAATTGAATGTCTGAGTTACCCCAGCGCATTGCTTTAGGAATTGGTAGGCCAGCGAGAGCTTTCGCAGCGATGTCCATCACCAATTCTTGAACAGGTTTGCCAGCCACTTCTTGTTTGAAAAGAAGCCACTCGCCTTTGTCTGTTTTCAGGCGGTCAGCTTGCTCAACAGTAATACCGTTACCACGAGCCCAACCTTGTGCAGCTTTAGTCGCGTTGCCTTCCGCATCGAATGCGACAGAAATTGCAGGACCGCGCTTCTCAACGACTTTGTCTGCTTGGCCTTCAGCCAGTGCAGTCACTTTAAGTGCTAGACGACGAGGTGCTGCGTACCACTTGATGCCTTCGTGAGAAAGCTCAGCCGTTTTAAGACCCGCTTCAAAGTTAGAAGCAAAGGCTTCTGCTAGAGAACGAAGTGCTGTTGGTGGAAGCTCTTCCGTACCTAGTTCAATTAGAAAATTCTTCGCCATGATTATTTATCCTTCTTACACATTGGGAAGCCAAGCGCTTCACGTGACACGTAGTACGCCTCTGCAACAGCTTTAGTCAGGTTGCGGATACGAAGGATGTAACGTTGACGCTCTGTTACAGAGATAGCTTTACGCGCATCAAGGATGTTGAATGCGTGACCTGCTTTCAGAATGCGCTCGTAAGCTGGAAGCGGCAGTGGCTTCTCAAGCTCAAGTAGCTCTTTACACTCTTTTTCGCACTGGTCGAAGAAAGTGAATAGGAAATCTACGTCTGCGTGCTCGAAGTTGTATGTTGATTGCTCAACTTCATTTTGGTGGAAGATATCACCGTAAGTCACGTTAGAACCGTCTGGTGCTACGTTCCATACAAGGTCGTAAACAGAGTCTACTTCTTGGATGTACATTGCTAGACGCTCGATACCGTAAGTGATCTCGCCCGTTACAGGCTTACACTCAAGACCGCCAACTTGTTGGAAGTAAGTGAATTGAGTCACTTCCATACCGTTTAGCCATACTTCCCAACCAAGACCCCATGCGCCTAACGTTGGGTTTTCCCAGTTGTCTTCTACGAAGCGAATATCGTGAACAAGTGGGTCGACACCAAGAACTTCAAGCGAGCCTAAGTACAACTCCTGGATGTTATCTGGAGAAGGTTTTAGAGCTACTTGGAATTGATAGTAGTGCTGCAGGCGGTTCGGGTTTTCACCGTAACGACCATCAGTCGGACGACGAGAAGGTTGAACGTATGCCGTAGACATTGGCTCTGGGCCAAGTGCACGTAGACATGTCATTGGGTGAGAGGTGCCAGCACCTACTTCCATATCTAGTGGTTGAACAATGGTACAACCGTTTTGTGCCCAGTAATCCTGCAGCGCGAGGATCATTCCCTGGAAGGTTTTGATATCGTATTTTTGCATAGTCAGGTTCGCGCGATTCTTTTAAATGAATGATAAAAATAACCTCTGAGTATACCGAGATATTGGTAAAGCGAGTAGGGGTAATCTTGTTTAATTAGTGGTCTAAAATGTCGTTTAGTGGATTTTTTTGCCTTTAATGTTTGTTTTTCGGCACAAGTGGATATTTTGATAACTTTGACACTTGTGTTTGAAAGCATGGGTGATTAAAATCTCGCGGTCTTTGGGGAGTAGCTTGCTTATTCATATCCTATTGAATGAGTTCGTTCGTCAACATAATTGATGCAAAATCATCATGGCGTTCGAGGCAACCACCACCTTGGTGGCGCTTAGCAAGACCTTAGACAAGCATCGTGAACCGGGATGGGGCGCGAGGTTTGTCTTTGGTTAAATATAATAATCCTCATCCCAAATGAGCATGTCGTGAGCGTTTTAGCAATTTCAATTACAACTGTCGCCTTAGCCGAGGTCGGTGATAAGACTCAGTTGTTATCCCTTTTATTAGCCAGCCGATATCGAAAACCGCTACCTATTATTGCGGCTATTTTCTTTGCCACCATTGCCAACCATGCCCTTGCTGCGTGGCTAGGTGTTGTGGTTGCTGATTATTTATCTCCTGAAGTACTTAAGTGGGTGCTGGTGGTCAGTTTCATTGCGATGGCAGGCTGGATTCTGATTCCGGATAAATTAGATGACGATGAGCAGATCTCGAACCGAGGGCCGTTTGTCGCCAGTTTTATCGCTTTCTTCATTGCTGAGATCGGTGATAAGACTCAGATTGCGACATCGATTCTAGGGGCTCAATATTCGGATGCATTAACGTGGGTCATTCTCGGTACTACCATTGGTATGTTGTTGGCGAATGTGCCTGTGGTGATCATTGGTAAGTTATCGGCAGATAAGATGCCACTTGACCTGATTCGCAAGATCACAGCCTTGTTGTTCGTGGGTTTGGCTATCGCAGCAGCGTTCTATTAATCGGTAGTATTGAGTCTTATTATACTCAACCAGTGGAGTAATGTGTTGTAGGTCATACTCTTACAGTATTGTGGGGTTTATCGAGCGAATGGACATATAACTGTCATACTTGTCATGATATTTTAATCTTGTGAGTTAAGAACACGAGGGCATGATTATGTTGACGCGTTATATGGGTATTACTCCACAAAGCCAAAGTTATCTATTTACCTTTGGTCTTGCACTTACACTACTAGGCATGGTGTTGACGGACATGTGGCTACCAATGGTGGCTGGTTCGATGATCATGACCGGGCTTGCGGTAGAAGCTTGGATTCGGGTTGCGCATATTATTCCTATGCGAAAAGATATCCGAGAAATTCAGCATCAGCTTGAGCATCTGCAAAACAAGTCTAGAAGCGAATAAACAAAAAGCCGCTCGTACTCTGAGTTCTGTTTAAGAACATAAGGTACGAGCGGCTTTTTTGATACTTGATAGTCGGTGGGGCGTTACGCCTCCAATCCCTTTCTGATCAAATACTGGTAAGGCAACGTTTCTGTCGCTTGGCCTACCAACTGGTGATCCATGAATCGACAAAAGCTCGGAATATCACGAGTTGTCGAAGGATCGTCAGCTTTTACCAGTAACACATCGCCATCCTGCATGTTTCTAATTGTCTTCCTGACCATCATTACTGGCTCTGGGCAACGCAGGCCTTCAGCTTCTAAAGTGTGGGTTGCCAGTTCAGGTTTGAATGTCATGGTTTGTATCTCTATATCTATCTAACGAGTGAATAATACGTCTGCAGAAAAAATATGCAATAAGTGCTTGGCAAACGGAACCATTTCCTATAACTTAATTAACAAGTTGATAACAATTTAGATCAAAGGCAACTAGCTAAGGAGTGGCGATGTTGACAGGATTAGATAGATTAACAATTTATTCAGTTCTCTGTTTTATTTCTTTTTGTGCGTTAGTACTACGCTCATCGACAGAGACCTCTCTAATGCCAATTTTTGGCATAGTAGCAACGATTATTGGTATTTGGGTAGAGATGCGCCGTTGGCAAGGCATAGCCGAGGAGCAAGAGCACTAACCCGAATACAGCAAGCAAATTCCAATACGACAACATTCCGACACTATCCCCAGATTTTCTTGGGCTTCCCCGCGTAATTGCGGGATTTTTTTTATCTAAAGCATGCTATAAACAACTTAGTGACCAATGATAATTGTATACAGCTAGGTAAGTGGCGTGGAATTAGAAGACATCTATCGTAGAGACCTGAATTTACTGGTCGCCTTAAAGGTATTGATTGAAGAGGGCAGTGTTAGTCAAGCCGCGCTTCGTCTTAACCTAAGCCAATCGGCAACTAGCCGAGTATTAGGGCGCTTAAGAGAACTACTCAACGATCCCCTGTTTACACGCCAAGGTCAGCACCTTATTCCCACCAAGAAAGCACTCGAGATCAGCCAGCGCATTGACCAACCTTTAGAATCATTCCGCCAACTTCTTAGCCCGAGTGATTTCGATCCTTACTATTGCAGCGAGCGCTTTTTGATTGCGACCACTGACTACGCGATGCAAACCATCTTGCCTTATGCTCTGCCGAAGATTTATGAGCAAGCGCCGAACATCTCTTTGGAGTTTGCACCATTGCAGCATGAGCATTTGTTTAAGCAACTCAGCACCGAACGTGTCGATATGGCTATTTGTCGCCCGAGTGGCAGCGTTGCACCACTTCATCAAGATGTATTGGGGCCGGTCGGTGTGTCGTGCCTGTTATCTAAGAATCACCCATTAGCCGATAAGCCTTTAAACCTTGAAGACTATGTATCACTCCCGCACGCGATGATTGCGATCAGTGATGGTGTTAAGGCTTTATTAGACAATGCCTTAGCCAATCAACAACCACGAAAAATGGTGCTGCGTGCTTATCACCTTGAAGCGGCATTGGCGATTGTCGATAGAATGCCGTTGGTGATTACTGTACCTGCTGATTTGGCTTACTTGGTGGCAGAGCGTTATGACTTAGTCGTCAAGCCATTACCATTTGAATTTATGCCGTTTGATTACTCACTGATCTGGCACTCGCGATGTGATTCTTCTGCTTCACAACAGTGGTTAAGAAGAGTGGTAAAAGAAGAGTGTGGTGAGCTGATTCAAAAACGAATTGCGGATGTCGGTTTGGGTTAACTAGGACTGAGTCTGGGCTCACTAGACCCGAATAACAAAAACGCAAAAGGGCTGATAAAAATCAGCCCTTTGTTGTTTTGGGTTATCCAAGCCTAAAGCTGTTGCTTAAGGTTTGATAACTTTATGTTTGAGAATCTATAGTTTAATGACTACGCGACCAGTGATTTGACCGTTAGTGATGTCTTCTGCAGCTTGAATTGCGCCATCTAAAGGCACTTCTTTAGTCGCTTGGCCGTAGAAAGACTCAGGTAGTAGTTCAGCCAGTTGCTCCCACGCTTTAATACGTTTTTCACGAGGGCACATTACGGAATCCACACCTTGTAGGCGAACGTTACGTAGAATGAATGGCATTACTGTAGTTGGTAAATCAAAACCACCTGCTAGGCCACACATTGCAACCGCGCCGTTGTAATCAATTTGTGCCAATACTTTCGCAAGTACTTTGCTACCTACTGTATCGATAGCACCAGCCCACAGTTGTTTCTCAAGTGGTTTCGCTGGTTCTTCTAATTCAGCACGCTCTACAATGCGTGTTGCACCTAGTGATTTTAGAAGCTCGCCATTTTCTGAAGCTCGGCCAGTAACCGCTGCTACTTTGTAGCCTAGTTGGTTTAACAGCGTAATAGACACGCTGCCTACGCCGCCACTAGCACCCGTTACTAGGATTTCACCGTCTTCTGGTTTGATGCCTGCATCTACGATAGCTTGCACACAAAGCATAGCGGTGAAACCAGCGGTACCAATCGCCATGACTTTCTTAGCGTCTAGACCCGCTGGCATTGGCACTAACCAATCACCGTTTAGGCTGGCTTTCTCAGCCATGCCACCCCAGTGACCTTCACCAACACCCCAACCCGTTAGAACAACTTCGTCGCCTGCTTTGTAGCGCGGGTCATCAGATTGTGAAACCACGCCAGAAAGGTCAATGCCAGGAACCATAGGGAAGTTGCGAACAATGCGCCCTTTACCTGTTATCGCCAAACCATCTTTGTAGTTCAAAGAAGAGTAGCTCACATCAACTTTCACGTTACCTTCTGGTAATTGAGACTCATCAATTTGAGAAACTGATGCGATAGTTTTTTTGTCTTCTTGGTTTAGTACAAGTGCTTTAAACATGATCTGCTCCGTAGGAGGAATATTAGGAAACTGAAGTAACTTTAGTTGAATCATCCGAGAAAAAATAATGAAACATCAACATTGAATCTATGCGTTTTGTGCATAGATATCAGTGTTGGTTTTTCTCTCGCTGAGTTCGCTGAACGCAATCGATGCATTGTTGGATGCCAAGTAATAAAAAGTGCAGCTATATAAATATAGCTGCACAAAAGATTACCCTACAAGTATTAAAACCAGTGATCGCTATGGGCGTTCAAATACCGTTGCAATACCTTGGCCTAAACCAATACACATGGTCGCCAAGCCGTATTTCACGTCTTGCGCTTCCATCAGGTTGATTAGCGTCGTCGAGATACGAGAACCAGAACAGCCTAGTGGGTGACCAAGAGCAATCGCACCGCCGTTAAGGTTAACTTTCTCGTCAACTACATCCAATAGACCGAGATCTTTAGCACATGGAAGAGATTGAGCAGCAAACGCTTCGTTTAGCTCAATCACACCCATATCTTCGATGGTTAGGCCTGCACGTTTCAGTGCTTTTTGAGTTGCTGGTACTGGGCCGTAACCCATGATTGAAGGATCGCAGCCAGCGATAGCCATCGACTTCACGCGAGCGCGAATCTTCAGGCCAAGTGCGTTGGCTTTCTCTTCGCTCATGATAAGCATTGCAGAGGCACCATCAGATAGTGCTGATGAAGTACCTGCTGTTACCGTTCCGTTTGCTGGGTCGAATACAGGACGCAGCTGAGATAGACCTTCAACTGTTGTTTCTGGGCGAATAACTTCATCGTAATCCAGAGTGAACAGAGAGCCGTCTGCTGCGTGAGCTTCGGTTGGCAGGATTTCGTTCTTGAAACGACCTTCTACTGTTGCTGCTTGAGCTCGAGCATGTGAACGAGCGGCGAAGGCATCTTGGTCTTCACGGCTAATACCGTGCATTTTGCCTAGCATCTCAGCGGTTAGGCCCATCATACCGGCAGCTTTCGCTACGTGTTTAGACATGCCAGGGTGAAAATCAACACCATGGTTCATTGGTACGTGACCCATGTGTTCGACACCACCGATCAGGCAGATTTCAGCATCGCCAACCATGATAGAGCGAGTTGCATCATGCAAAGCTTGCATAGATGAACCACATAAACGGTTGACCGTTACCGCACCAATCTCAATCGGTAGGCCAGCAAGCAAAGCGGCGTTACGAGCCACGTTGAAGCCTTGCTCTAGCGTTTGTTGTACACAACCCCAGTAAATGTCTTCAATTTCGACAGGATTTACTTCTGGGTTGCGCTCTAAAATGCCTTTCATCAAATGTGCCGACAGATCTTCAGCACGAGTGTGACGGAAAGCTCCACCTTTGGAACGTCCCATTGGGGTACGAAGGCAATCAACAACAACTACATTATTCATTTTGCTATTCCTTTTCCAAATGTGGGTTACAGAGAACTTGCTTGTTGGCCGTCGTAAAAGCTTTCGCCTTTCGCTGCCATATCAAGCAATAGTTGAGGAACTTGGTACATTGCACCTAAGTCTTGGTAGCTCTTCGCCATTTCAACGAAGTTACCAATACCCACACTGTCTAAGTAGCGGAATACGCCGCCTCTGAATGGAGGGAAGCCTAAACCGTAAACCAGTGCCATATCCGCTTCTTGCGGTGTCGCGATGATGCCTTCTTCTAAACAAAGCACCACTTCGTTGATCATAGGAATCATCACACGTTGGATAATTGTCTGGTCATCAAAGTCTTGTGGTTGTTGGCATACGTCAGCCAGGATAGGAAGAATGTCTTCAGAGAATGTCTTCTTAGGACGACCGCGTTTGTCTACGCTATACGTGTAGAAACCGCTGCCGTTCTTCTGGCCGTATTTTTCAGCGACGTAAAGTGCGTCAATTGCATCACGACCTTCTTTGCCCATACGCTCTGGGAAACCTTGCGCCATTACTGCTTGTGCATGATGTGCTGTGTCTAAACCTACAACGTCTAGCAAGTAAGCAGGGCCCATTGGCCAACCGAACTTACGCTCCATGACTTTATCGATCTTAGTGAAGTCAGCACCGTCACGTAGCAACATGCTGAAACCGCCAAAGTAAGGGAAAAGTACACGGTTAACGAAGAAGCCTGGGCAATCATTAACAACGATAGGGGATTTACCCATCTTCGCTGCGTAAGCAACCACGCGATTAATGGTTTCTTCTGAAGTATGCTCGCCACGGATGATCTCAACCAAAGGCATGCGGTGTACTGGGTTAAAGAAGTGCATACCACAGAAGTTTTCTGGGCGTTTTAGAGATTTTGCTAGCAGGTTGATCGGAATCGTTGAGGTGTTTGATGTAAGAACTGTGTCTTCACCCACCAGACCTTCCACTTCACTCAGTACTGCTGCTTTTACTTTAGGGTTTTCTACAACGGCTTCCACAATCACATCTGACTGTTCAACACCTGCGTAATGTAAGCTTGGGGTAATAGAAGACAGAATGCCTGCCATCTTGAATCCATCTAGGCGACCGCGTGATAAGCGTTTATTCAACAGCTTAGATGCTTCGTTCATACCAAGATCTAGAGACGCCTGTGCGATGTCTTTCATCATCACTGGCACGCCCTTTAACGCTGACTGGTAAGCAATACCGCCACCCATGATGCCAGCACCAAGTACCGCTGCTCGTTCAGTCGCTTTGTTTGCAGACTTACCAGCTTGTTTCGCTAGGCCTTTGATGTATTGGTCATTAAGGAATAAGCCGACCAATGCTTTCGCTTCTTCAGATTTCGCTAGCTTAACGAAGTGTTTACGCTCGATGTCTAGTGCTGCATCGCGATCGCTACGTGCTGCTTCTTCGATAGCGATAACCGAGGTGATAGGTGCTGGGTAATGAGGCCCTGCTTTTTGAGCAACTAAGCCTTTCGCCATGGTAAAGCTCATCATCGCTTCTAGTTTGCTTAATGAAAGCGCTGATGTTTTTTGTTTACGACGTAGCTGCCAATCGAGTTTTTCATTGGCTGCTAGAGAAACAGTGTTAATCGCTGATTCTAATAGTTGGTCTGTTTCAACAATCGCATCTAACAAGCCAACTTTAAGTGCTTCATCTGCACGGCATGCTTTGCCTTGCGTGATAATTTCCATTGCACTGTCAGCACCGATAACACGTGGCAGACGCACACAACCACCAAAGCCAGGCATGATGCCAAGTTTGGTTTCTGGTAGGCCTATGCTGGTGGTCTTGTCACCGATACGGAAATCGGTAGCGAGTACACATTCACAGCCGCCGCCAAGGGCATGGCCACGCATCATTGAAAGAGTTGGGACAGGAAGGTCTTCGAGCTTGCTGAAAATTGAATTAGCGAATCTTAACCATTCATCAAGTTCTGCTTCTGGCTTAGCAAATAGGCCAAGAAATTCAGTGATGTCTGCGCCTACGATGAACGCGTCTTTGTTTGAAGTTAAGATTAAACCACGTAATCCAGCGTGAGCATTAAGAGCATCTAACGCTTTATCTAGTGATTCTAAAGTAGCAAGGTCGAGTTTGTTTACAGAGGCCGGAGCACAGAAGCTAAGTTCTGCAATACCATCTTGTAATTCCTTTACCTGTAAGGTGTTAGCTTGGTAAATCATTGTCTATCTCCATGACATACAATCCACGATTGTTTGAGAGAATCTTGTTATCTTTCTATTATTGTAGAATACCTGGTAAGACCAGTTGTTCTAGTCTGTACCTCTGCTTGGTGAATTTCAATACATTTTTTAAACAATTGTTTAACATTGTGCGATGGCACAGATCCTCTAACCCTTATTATTCACGCGTGATACACTTCGCCGCTCTTATTAATTAAGTTAACGATATGAATGAACAGCCCTATTTAATACCGTCAGCGTCGGCTCTGTTTGAAGAAGAGATAAAGAAGAGCGTCTTCATTACTCATCTTGCTCATACTCCAAGTGTAGAAGCTGCTAAACAGTTCGTAGAACAGGTAAAAAAAGAGCATTCATCAGCGCGACATAATTGTTGGGGTTTTGCTGCAGGGCGACCTGAAGACTCAATGCAATGGGGCTTTAGTGACGATGGAGAGCCATCTGGTACTGCGGGTAAGCCTATCTTGGCGCAACTGTCTGGTTCTGGTGTTGGTGAACTGACGGCTGTTGTTACTCGTTATTCTGGCGGAATCAAGCTTGGAACGGGTGGCCTAGTAAAGGCTTACGGTGGTGGAGTGCAACAAGCTCTCAAGCTGCTTCAAACTATCGAGAAAAAAATAACCACAAAATTACGGCTAGAGTTAGACTATGGTTTTGTGCCAATCGCGCAATCCATTATGGCTCAGCATCAGGCTGTTGAAGTCCAAGCGGATTATGGTGTTCAAGTTGAGCTTATTATTGAAATAGAGCTCCTTCAGGTAGATTCGTTTACCCAAACCATGATCAATAAAAGCGGTGCTAAGGCACTGGTAACGAAAGTCAAAGACAACTAGGAAGTGTGAAGCATTTCGCTTCGTTCAATAGCTCATGCAATTTCGCTCAATCATTCGAATCGTCGGATTATTATTAGCACTTTTTAGTGTATCAATGCTCGCACCTGCGCTCGTCGCACTGATCTATAGAGATGGTGCGGGTGTGCCATTTGTGACGACTTTCTTCGTTCTATTATTTTGTGGAGCAACTTGCTGGTTTCCAAACCGACGCTATAAACATGAATTGAAGGCGCGAGATGGCTTTCTCATTGTGGTGTTGTTCTGGACGGTAATCGGTAGTGCTGGTGCGTTGCCGTTTTTGATCGCGGATAATCCGAGCGTTTCCGTTACTGATGCCTTTTTTGAATCGTTTTCTGCATTAACAACGACAGGTGCAACCGTAATTGTTGGCCTCGATGATCTCCCTAAAGCAATTCTATTTTACCGCCAATTCCTGCAATGGTTTGGTGGTATGGGTATCATCGTATTGGCGGTAGCCATCCTTCCTGTTCTGGGCATCGGTGGTATGCAGCTATATCGTGCTGAAATACCGGGTCCAGTAAAAGACAGTAAGATGACCCCGCGTATTGCTGAAACGGCAAAAGCGCTCTGGTACATCTATTTAAGCTTAACTATTGCTTGTGCGATGGCATTTTGGCTTGCAGGCATGAGTTTCTTTGATGCCATCAGTCATAGTTTCTCAACTATTGCGATTGGTGGGTTCTCGACTCACGATGCAAGTATGGGTTATTTCAATAGCCCTGCTATCAACATGATTACGGTCGTGTTCCTTCTTATATCTGCATGTAACTATTCTCTTCACTTTGCGGCATTTGCTTCTGGTGGCGTGCATCCTAAATATTACTGGAAAGACCCTGAGTTTCGCGCTTTTATCTTTATTCAAGTCGTCCTGTTCTTAGTTTGTTTCTTATTACTGCTGAATCATCACTCTTACGATTCGTATTATGATGCTTTCGATCAAGCCTTGTTCCAGACAGTATCTATTTCAACAACCGCAGGCTTCACCACCACCGGTTTCTCTGAGTGGCCGCTATTCTTACCTGTGTTGCTTCTGTTCTCTTCTTTTATAGGTGGTTGTGCAGGTTCAACGGGTGGCGGTATGAAAGTCATTCGAATATTACTGCTTACTTTACAGGGTGCTCGTGAAATGAAGCGTCTTGTTCACCCGCGTGCTGTCTATACCATCAAGGTTGGTGGTTCGGCGCTACCACAACGTGTCGTTGATGCGGTTTGGGGCTTCTTCTCTGCATACGCATTAGTTTTTGTGGTTTGTATGTTGGCTCTTATTGCTACGGGGATGGATGAGCTAAGCGCTTTCTCTGCTGTAGCTGCAACATTGAATAACCTTGGTCCAGGCTTAGGTGAAGTGGCAATGCACTTCGGCGATGTGAATGACAAGGCCAAATGGGTGTTAATCGTATCCATGCTGTTTGGCCGTTTAGAGATATTCACATTATTAATTTTATTGACCCCTACGTTTTGGCGTAGCTAAGGACATATTGTGGCAAAAGCTCTATTTTTGTATTCAAGCCGTGAAGGGCAGACCAAGAAAATCTTGAACTATGTAAAAGAAGAAATGAATGAGTTCGAATGTGAGCTTCAAGATCTGCACACCGTTGGTAATGTCGACTTTGCTCAATACGACCGAGTTTTGATTGGCGCATCTATTCGTTACGGCCACCTTAATAAGAAGCTATATCAGTTTATTGATGCCAACCTTGCTCAGTTGCAATCAAACAAAGTTGCTTTCTTTTGCGTTAACTTAACAGCTCGTAAAGAAGACCAAGGCAAAGATACTCCTGAAGGTAGCGCCTATATTAAGAAGTTTCTTATAAAGTCTCCGTGGCAGCCGACGTTAATCGGTGTATTTGCTGGTGCCCTCTATTACCCACGTTATAACTGGTTCGATAAAACGATGATTCGCTTCATTATGAATATGACAGGTGGAGAAACGGATACAACCAAGGAAGTTGAGTACACGAACTGGGAAAAAGTCTCTTTATTCTCTAAGAAACTGCAAGAGATGTAAGAGAAAAGCCTACTTTTGAGGCGTTTTGTGCTCTTTTTAATCGAACGAATAAAAAAACGAGAAAAACTTCAAAAAGGGCTTGCCAGTGTGATCGAAATCTCTATAATGCCACCTCGCTGACACGGGATGGCTTCGAAGCTTTGGTTTCAAAAGCGAAAACGAATCAGC
>NZ_JBGONU010000016.1:0-95939 GCF_041439295.1 Vibrio sp. 1F253
AGCTGATCAGATCGTAGGTTCTTGATTTAGTTCCATTGAATTACGCAACAAAGCCCGTTCGATGTTTAAAATTGAGACAAAGAGACTGATTATTAGGGATATGAATCCTTGCGATGAAGATGCCTTCGTAGCGATGTCTCAAGATGCTAAATATCAGCGTTTCTATGATGAAAGTGACTGTGATCCTATTAAATATAAAGAGTTAACCAACTTGTTTATAGCCCAGGCGTCTGAAGAACCAAGGAAATCATATCAACTCGCAGTTGAATATAAGAGCACAGGGCAGTTCATTGGTACTGTTTGTTTGCGTTTAGAAGACAATCAGCAAGCTTCAATGGGGTGTGCGTTTTCAAGATCGCATCAAGGTCATAAGTTAAGCAATGAAGCGGCTCTCGCTTTGGCTGATTTTGGTTTTTCAACATTGGGTGTACACCGCATTTATGCGGAGACAATCAGTAAGAATTTACCTGCCATTAAGCTTTGTAAGTCTTTAGGTATGCGTAAAGAAGCGCACTTTAGAGAGCATCGTTTTTTCAAAGGACGGTGGTGGGATACCGTAGTTCTGGCTGTTCTGCGATCCGAATGGGCCAAGGCATTACCAAGTAGCTAATGTAGATTCGATGTGCTTTATAAACAAGGCTTAGAACATGAACAAGGTTATTCTGCTTTGATACTTTGGTTAGGTCGTATCAAGGTAATGCTACTTGGTTTTGGGGAATCTGCTTTCATTACTTGCCACGATTATTGAGAAAGGCCACAGTAAGATAGCTGTTGGCTAGGTAATTGGTTGTTCGTTGTCAATAGGAGATATAACTGTGTTTTATAGTAAGGAATACAACAAGGGGTTGTTGCTCATCCTTGTTTCGATAAGTGCTTTCATTGTCATTACGTCTGATAATAACTCCGGAACATTCATCGCTCACGCCATCAACGGGTTAATTGCTTTGCTCTTTTTCTCCATGACAATTGAGATCAAAGGCAATGCATTGAGCTGGTATTTCGGTTTTGGTTTTTGGCGTAAGAATGTAGAAGTGTCAGACATAACGGAGACATCGTTTTATCAAAGCAAGTGGTATCAAGGTATTGGCATCCGCATGTTGAGCGATGGTTGGTTATATAATGTATCGATAGGTTCAGCGCTGAAGTTAAGCCTAAGCAATGGAAAGCATGTTTACATTGGTTGTAAGGATACAGACGGTTTAAATGCG
This sequence comes from Vibrio sp. 1F253, assembly GCF_041439295.1. Classification (NCBI taxonomy): domain Bacteria; kingdom Pseudomonadati; phylum Pseudomonadota; class Gammaproteobacteria; order Vibrionales; family Vibrionaceae; genus Vibrio; species Vibrio sp. 1F253. Next base: position 1,209 of record NZ_JBGONU010000016.1, read on the forward strand.
GCCTTGAAAGCTGCTAACGAACAGATAACTCAAAAGTGATTTACGAGGCTTGGCACTTTTCGTTTAAAGTTTGACTAATGTTTAAGGTCGTATGGTTTTGGGGCAGTAGCGTTGCTCGGACCATAAACGTGAGGTTGACAGGGAGAGTTATGAATCAACAAGAAGCCTTTATAGGTTTTGCGGTTTATGGGCTTATCAGTAGCTCAATTGGCTTTTTTACGTTTTTTATTATCAAAGGTGCGAAGTACAAACAAACATTGTGGACTTTGCAGTCTGTTGTTTTTGGTATCTTCTCGATTGGTTTTATCTATAGCTCAGGTGGTAATGGGTCAGAATTATTGGTCTGGGTTCCGCTGGTTATCTTGACGTCTATTTACAATATCCACTCATTGAAATTTTGTGTTTCTTGTGGAAAAACTAACGTAAGAAAAAGAGGATTATCATCCATAAAATCATGTAGTGGATGTGGTAATGCTTTATAGTAAAACTACGATATACCAGACGTTTGTTCATTTTTAGTTTCAGCCTTAAAAGGAAGTTGTATGAATTTAGATAAAGCTAAAAAACGCATCGCAAAGCAGGTTAAAAAAGGCGACAACGGATACCCAAAAATCACGCTAGCGTATTACGGAACGACAAAAGATCTCGCAACGGAAGTTTCGGTTCAATTTATGTTGGGTGAGAGCGATGGTGTTCAAGAGGAGCGTTTCTCTTGCGAAACAGAAATTCGAGATAATGAGTTAATCCAGACAACGTTACTCAAGATAATCGAGCGAGCGAATGTTAACTCAGTGATTGAAGTTGAAGGCGTGACGGTTCTTTAGTTTGCTTTGAGTCTAAGCGTTTGTTTATTAATGTCGGTTTGGAACCTAATTCAGTCAGCGAACTTAGGTTATAACGAAATTGTCTATATACGTGCTTAAAGGAATAGGGCAATGCAAGAAAATGACACTGTATTACGATGTGGAAACTGTAATAAGAAAACGTCACACATCAGGTTAAGCGCGTCCGAAGTGAAGTTAAAACAGCAGGAGAAAAACACCCTCAAGTCACGAATTCTAAATATTGCATTCGGCGTGTTATTGGGTTCACATAAATCAAAATCAAAAATTAGCTACTTCAAGTGCTCGGTTTGTCATGCTGAGTATGATGATAGCGAAAGCGCTCCCCATGGTTGGGGCTAGTTGGCCTTGTTACTATGAACTCACTTCTCAACGTTTATCGTGAAGATTTGCAGATTATTGGTATGATGTTTCTATAGTCTTCGAGAGGTTTTATGATGTTGAAAATGACAAGTAGTGTACTTGCGGTGTGTTTATTCGGTCTTAGCGTGGGAGCTAACGCTTCGACACTCGAAGAGTGTGCCAAACTCCTTCCTGACGGTCACACTTATAAAGTAGAGATCATTTTAGACGTAGATAAGACTGAGAAGGATCCAGCGGTGAAAGGCAGTTTTGGTGTGACGGGCGGAGCGGATACGCCAGATACTTTTGATATCGGTGATTTTGTCGAGTGCGCAAGCCCTTTGATCAAAACCGTAGATACAGACAGCAACGATGCATCTAATTCCTAGTCACTTGTTATCTTGTTGGTCAGCTCATTAGCCAGTTAACGAATTCATAAAAATACCGCCGTAATCAACGGCGGTATTTTTTATTACGCTTATTACATTATTCAGCACAGAACCACAGAACATTCAGCAGAGAACATAGAGCAGAAAGACTAGTTAATGTGAGTTAATTCGACACTCTGCGTTTCGTTCGCCACTTTCCAATCTCCACCTAAGGCTTTATACACCGCAATCGTGGTGTTGGCGGTTTGAAGCTTGGCGGCTACTTGGCGATCTTGCATCGCTTTTTGTTGTCTTTGTGCGTCTAACACCGACAAGTAATCGACTAGCCCCGCTTTGTATAGCGACTTTGCCTTGCTCACCGCGTTATCAACGGCAAGGGTAGCTTCATCGATGCGCTTTTGGTTCTCTTGGCTACGGCCATAGGCAAACAAGCTTGAATCGACTTCTGCAAAGGCGCTGTCGACAGAGTGTTGGTAGTTAAGCGCTGCAGAACGGAACCTTGCTTCGTTCATTTCTACCATGGCTTCGCCTCGGCCACCATCGAATACATTCCAACTGATACCGGCAGATGCCGCCCAACCGAATGAGTCGCTACTGAACAGATCATCAAAGCTTCCAGCCGTCACACCTGGCGTACCCGTTAGGAAGAACTTTGGATAGCGATTAGCAATGCTTGCACCAAGTTCTTCGTTAATGGCTGCCATTTCGCGTTCTGCGATTCGGATATCTGGGCGTCGTTCTAATAAGTCAGAAGATAAGCCTGTCGGAATTACATTGTTCATTCGCGGAAGGGTGAATTCACCGACTAAACGTTGGTTTACGCTCGTGAGTGATTCGCCTAACAACACCGCCATACGTTGTTTGTGAACTTGCTCTGCTATTTCAAGTTGAGGAACAATAGATTCAGTCGCCGCAAGCATGGCTTTGGCTTGAGCAAGATCTAACTCAGACCCGTAGCCGCTGCGAACCACTTTGGTGACCAATTCTAAAGTCTGCTTTTGGTCGACTATGTTCTCTAGTGCGATCATTTTTCGCTCTTGCGCGCCACGATATTGCAGGTAGTTGTGAATGACATCGGCAGTGATCAAGGTATTCAAGCCTGATTGGAATATCTCGGCTTGTTCAACTCGAATCGTCGCTGCGTTGGATTGTTTGTCGATACGTCCAAACAAGTCCATTTCCCACGCGATGCTCGCACCTAAGAATCCACCATCGTGTTGAGCTTCCAGCAACGACATGCCCGTTGCTGACTCAACCGCATCAGAGGCACCAAATACCGGGCCGAGTAGGGAGTCGTTCTCACTCAGTTGGTAGTTGTAATAACCACCACCGACGTTAATGGTCGGAACCTTGAATGATTCGACCACGCTTTTGTATGAGTTCGCCATGTTGATTCGCTCGGCTGCCAGTTTAAGTGGGATGTTCTGGCTTTGAACATCGGCCACTAACTGATTGAGCGTTGGATCATTGAACTGTGTCCACCAATGGTTCTGCTGTTCGTTTTGGCTCACGCCGTCTTGGTTCACATCACCTTGGCTATATAAGAATGTCTCTGCCATGGTCGTTTGCGGTTCTTCGTAATTTGGGCCAACCGCGCAACCTGTCAGCAACAAGGCGAGCGCTATAGGAGCGACTTTAAACTTAGTTAGTGGACGCATGTTTATTGCTCCTTGTTGAATGAAGTTGTATTGCCGCTGTTTGAAGGCTGAGGTGTTGCATCAAGCACAATCACGGCGTCTTTGATTGCTTCTGCTACTGTCTTTTTTTCTTCAGTTCGATAGAAAAGCTTGTACAGCGCAGGCATCACAAACAGAGACAGCACGGTTGCTGCAGCTAAGCCACCGATAATGGTTGCCGCCATCTGGTCAAACAGTAGGTCGCTTAGTAACGGAATCATGCCAAGCGCCGTAGTAAGTGCCCCCATTGAAATCGCCATTGTACGGTTCACGGTTGCTTCTTTGATGGCATCAGATAGTGAGCGCCCGTTCTTACGTTCAAGTTCTATTTGGTCCATCAATACAATGCCGTTTTTGATGATCATACCTGTTAAGGTTACGGCGCCAATCAATGCCATAAATCCGAATGGTTTATCCAATAGCAATAAGCTGAATGTGGCACCCGTCGCTGCTAGCGGTAGGGTAGTGAAGATAATCACTGGTTGTTTGAATCCGTTAAACATCGCCACCAAGATGATGATCATTAACAAGATTGCTTTAGGTAGATGTTTAAGAATATCGCTGACGGCTTTGTGCTCGTCGTAATATTCGCCACCCCATTCAAGGCTATAACCATTAGGCAAATGAATCGCTTCAATTTGATCTTTAATTGAGTTCCTCACCGCTGCTGGTGTGGTGTAACGACCGACACCTGCTTGTGCTGTGATGGTTTTTACACGGTCACGGCGCCAAATCATGGTTTCTTCGCTGCTTAATTCAAATCCATCGACAACTTGGCCAAGTGGAACACTGTGGATGCCCAACAGAGATCGAACGGGCAACGTTTCCAATGACTGAATCGAACTCTCTGTGCCTCGCAGTTGAATTGTGACCAGTTCATCGTTTAAGTTCATACGACCCAAGGGCATACCTTCTGAAGCTCGCTTCATCGCGAACGCAATATCCGCGCGGTTTATACCTGCAGTGCGCATCTTTTCTTGGTTGATGACAGGCTCAAATACTTTACTTTTCTGTCGCCAGTCGTCACGAACGTACTTGGTGTCTGGGTGTACCGCGAAGATTGCTTTTGCTTGCTCTGATAAGCCATGTAATACCTCGGCATCAGGGCCTGAGAAACGAGCTTCAACGCTGAATTTATCCGCCGTCGCCAATTTTAAGCTTCTAAAGCGAGGGTCTGCGTTCGGAAACTCTTCCATTAACCATTTATCACCGCGTGCAATCAATGGGCTTAGTGACGGAAAATCGGTCGCGTTAATCAAAATCTGACCATAAGCAGGGTCAAACGGTTCTGGCTCTATAGTCACGGAGAAGCGAGGAGCACCTGCGCCAACATAGGTTGAAATACTTTCGACTTCCGGCTGTTCCAACAACCATTGTTCGATTCGCTTCATGTCTTCTGAGGTTTGTTCAACCTTGGCACCGTTCGGCAGCCAGTAATCTAGAAATAGGATCGGTCGGTCGGCTTTTGGAATAAAGTTAACGGCAATGTTCGGGATAGCTAATGCAGTCACTAATATCAACGGAACCAAAGCGCTCAATGCTTTAAACGGATTATCGACAGTCCAGTTGACACTCTTACGGTATAAGCTGACTTTGGTGTTATCAGCTTGCTTGGTTGGCTTGATGAAGAACCAACACATCAAGGCCGTGAAGGTCATCGCAACTAGCCAAGACAGTAACAATGACGACGCGATGATAAGGAATACCGAGCTTGCGAACTCAGCAGCATCGGTTTTAGAAAAGATTACAGGGCTCGCACCCATGATAGCGATAACTGTCGCACCAAAGAGTGGTGTTGCGGTCTCTTTAACAGAGTCAATCGCGGCTTTAGTGCGGTCGATGCCTTTGTTGATTTTCACAATCATCATGTCGGTGATGACAATAGCGTTATCTACCAACATGCCGAGGGCAAGAATGAAAGTACCTAAAGAAACTCGGTGTAAGTCAATCGAAGTCATGTTCATGTAGATAAGCGTCAACAAGATAGTCAGCAGGAGGCTCGAACCGACGATGGTTGCACTTTTTAATCCCATGAATACTGACAAGACGATAAATACAATCGCGACACTTTCCAATAAGTTACTTACGAAGTTGTCGATCGATTTCTGAACTTCTTCAGGTTGGTTAGCAACTGTCGCAATATCAACACCTAGTGGTAAGGTTGTTTGAAAATCGTTGACGATCTGGTTGATTTCATCGCCAAGTGATACCACGTTAACACCGGAGACTGGGCTCATCGCTAATGTGACTGCAGGTACACCGTTGTAGCGGTTTTCTGTCATCATTGGCTCTTGGTAACCCATTGTGATGTCAGCGATATCGCCTAAGCGAATTAAACTGGTTCCCAATTCACTCACGCCGCCTTTGATCATCAGGTTTTTGATGTCGTCTAACGAACTGAACTCACTCGACTGTTGAACTCGGATTCGCTCAGTACCTACTGAAAACTTACCCGCATCAAACGTCATGTTTTGCGTATTCAACTGCGACCAAACTTGTGTGATAGATAGGCCGTATTGCGCCAACCTTTCATCGGGGATATCGATGTGAACAACGCGTGGTTGAACACCATGCAGTTCAATCTTCTTAATACCATCGACGGTTTTAATTCTGCGTTGGAGCTCTTCTGCGTAACGTCTTAATTCTGCAGGCGATGCATCATTACTATGGATAGAGAAAAGCATGCCGTAGACTTCAGAGAATTCGTCTTGTACGACACTGATCTGTGCAGTTGAAGGTAGCAATAACTTCATATCAGACACTTTACGGCGTAATAAGTCCCACTCTTGAGGAAGTGCTTTTGAATTGAGAGACTCTTTTAGGTCGACAAATACCATCGACATGCCGGGGCGCGATAAAGATCGAAGCCGATTAAGTGTCGCCATTTCTTGGAGTTTGGTTTCGACGGTGTCGGTGACTTGTTGTTCCACTTCTTCCGCAGAAGCGCCAGGGTAGAGCGTTACAACGACGGCCGTTTTTATGGTGAAGCTTGGGTCTTCAAGTTTTCCAAGCTCAAAATAAGAAAACAGGCCTGCGATGACACTCAGTGCAGTGAAAAACAGGATGAAGGTGCGTTGTTTGATTGCAAAATCAGCTAGATTCATCATGGTTCACCTACAGGCTTTTAACTTGAATATTGGAGAAGTATTGTCCTTCCACCACGTATTGTGCGCCACTCACGACCACGAAGTCGCCATCGTTGAGCGTCGATTCAACACACACAGTGTTTTTGGACATAGAAATCACATCCACAGTCACGCCATGAGCTTGTTCATTTTTAACCGTGAATACTTGCTCGATACCCGTTTGATTGACTAACGCAGAATAGGGCAAACAGAAATTACTGCTCGCTTCTCCAAGTTGAGTCGTCAATGTGACCGCTTTTCCAGGTAATACCGATTTGTCAGTGGAGTCGACATGGTAAGTAACCGCATAGGTCTGCTTGATTGGGTGAGGTGACGTCGAAATTTCAGCGGCATAACCAATTAGTTTAGTCTCTGAACCATACCAATCGATGACAGAAGTTTGATTTGGTTTGAACTCATGAATCAAATTTTCAGGTACTTGGATTTTAACTTCAAGTTGATCTGGATTGTGGATTGTGAACACCGAGATGCCCGGCAGTACTTGTTCGTACTGGTCAAAATTGGATGCCGCAACCACACCATCGAAAGGGGCGAGCAATTGGGTATAACGAATCGAATCTTTTGCACGGCGTATATTCTGTTCTACGACTTTAACCGCCGCTTCACTTCGCTCGTACCCGCTAATTGCACGGTCTAGGTTAACATCGGCAATCGCATTATCAGCGATGGCTTGTTTTACGCGTACAAGTTCGGATGTCGCCAATTTGTGTGCAGATTTAGCTTCAAGGGCTCGTGCTTGTAACTCTTCTAACGCAACTTGATAGTCATGAGGGTCTAACTGCGCAAGTGGTTGGCCTTTCTTTACTGAATCACCAACAGAGACCATCATATTTTGAATAGTGCCAGGCACACGAAACGCAACGCCAGCCGTTTCCGATGATTGTATCTTGCCAGTAAAAGACTTTTCAGCCGTATGTGAAAGAGGTTCAAGTTGAATCACTTGAATTGGTCGAGCTTGTTTTTGAGGCGCAGTCGCCTCTGAGTCATTACAGCCAAACAGGGCGGTTAAGCTTAGTGCAATGACTGTATATTTGAATATAGGTGTCTGTTGAGAAGTAGACGAACGTTGAAAAATAGATGAATGTTGAAAGATAGGCTTCATGGATTGCTCCTCTTGAATTTATGAAGCGATTCTATCTTTCTATTTCGTTAGGATAATCTAGCCTGCTCGTGAAACACTGTCACAATATTCATTACAATGGTTAGAGTTTTGGAAGTTCTTGTAATAGAAAATCAATCAAAAGCTGTGCTGAATGGCTTAACGCTTTACGCTGAGGGTAGAGCAACCATGCTTCTTCTTTTTGAAGATTGTCGTCGGGGAATAGGTTAATCAAGCTACCGTCTTTGAGCTGATGTCGCACCAAAAGTTCTGGTAACAACGCGATACCTCTATGTCTAATAACACCGCCTTTAACAAAGCCAATGCTGTCACTGACGACCGAAGGTTCTACTTTGATGGTGTGACCTTTGATGTCCCATTCTTTATCGATGTCCCCACTTGGCCACCTGAAGCAAACAAATGGGTAATTAGTGAGCTCTCTTAGGCTTGAAGGCTTGCCTTGTTTCTCAATAAATTCAGGGCTTGCGACAAAAATACGTTGAAGAACCATCACTTTACGAGCAACCACGTTTGCATCGCTCAACGTACCACCATGCATAGCGAGGTCTAACCCTTGACGGTACATGTCGACAAAGCCGTTACTAATGTTGCGAATATCAAGCTCAACTTTAGGATACATATCTTGGAATTTAAACAGAGTCGACTGCATGATATCGCTGGTTTCAGGCAATAGACCAATCTTAATTTGTCCGTGTGCAACCTCTGACAGGTTGGAAGCGACATGGTTTGCTTTGTCGAGCGCACTTAATGCATTGAGTAGTTCTTTGTAATAGAGCTCGCCAGATTTGGTTAAGGAGAGGCTTCGTGTGGTTCTAAAGAACAGTTGAATGCCGAGAGACTTCTCAAGGTCGTTAATTCTACGGCTAACGTTAGCTCGCGGAAGGTCAAGAGCATTAGCGGCGGCAGTAAAACTACCCAGTTCGACAACGGTAGTGAACAACTTAAGATCTTCGATTTTCATAACAACGGCATTTAATCGTTTTTAGAACAGTATGTTGGCATCGTATACCAATTGGATTTTAAAATCGAAGCGTTCTTGGGTTTGGCTTGTTTTAAGACAGTAAAAAGCCAGCTGACAAATCATTATCAAAGCTGGCTTTGTGTTCGCATGGGACAGACTGCTCTATTTTTCACCTTGGACTAGACAGCTTGTTCTTTCGCCTCACATCATATCAGTTTAACGACCTCGTCCATCGACCATTACTATGATTGTTTTAGAAATGATACTGAGATCAGCCACAATCCAAGATTTCATAGAGCACAGACTCAGTGCATAACTGTGGTCAAAGCCCACTTTACGACGTACATCATCAATACAGGTATCATAACCTTGATTTACTTGTGCTAGCCCAGTAATACCGGGCATTACGCCGTATGTGCGGTCAGCAAAGTAGGGGATTTCGTTCTCTAGCTTGGTGTAAAAAGTAGGGCGTTCAGGACGTGGGCCAATTAGAGACATCTCACCTTTCAATACATTGATCAGTTGTGGCAACTCATCAAGACGCGTCTTTCTTAAAAATCGGCCAACGGGTGTGATTCGTGGGTCATTCGCCGTAGCCCAAACGGCACCAGAACGCGTTTCTGCATCTTCGTACATACTACGGAATTTCATGATCTCAAAGATTTCCATTTTCTCCGGTGTCGATTTACCAACACGCAGTTGACGGTAGAAATCGGGCCACGAGAAGTGAGTACAATAGCCATCGCAATCAATGGAAATACTGGCGCTAGCAAAATCAAAGCAATCAGTGAACTGACGAAATCGAAAGTACGTTTAGCACGTGAGATTTTGTATTGGTATAAGTTTTGGGTAGATAGCTGTTCAATGTTCATCATAATAAGTCCTTAATGATTCGCTCGTGTCCAAGGTGAGTTTTCTAGCCCGACTAGGTAACGAATGCCACCAATGAAGTTGGCATAGTGTCCAACTATCAAATAAGAGATTAATGAAATAGGTTTATTTACGAGACGCTTTGGCAAGATGCAGCCAAGTACGCCAATGGTATACACGGCAACTTGAGCCCATAACAACACTTCAAATACCAAGTAGTTGTTAAGTAAGATTGAGCACACCAAGCACACAATCATTAAATATGGAGTGAGTAGACGAAGTCCTTTTCCAGAGAAGAACGCAAACGCGATGCCTTTGAACTTCGGGCTGAACAAGCCAAGCAATCGAATCGCTTGTTGCATGTTACCCGCTGAAATACGAAGTCTCCTTTTGAAATCTGTTTCTAAATTTGATTCTTCTAGTTCCAGTGCGACCATTTGTGTTTCGTATTCTGCGATGTAACCTTGTTTAACGATTCGCATCGGTAGGATGAAATCATCATTAATAGTGTTGAGTGGAAGCAGTTCGAACAGGTGTGTTCTAAACAAGTAGAAAGCGCCATGAGAACCTAAGCTCGAACCTAATGAAGCTTCTGACTCTTTAACGGCAGTTTGATACTGCCAATAGGTATTTTCACCTTCGTTACGTGTTGGGCAAAGCTGATACGTTGCGTTTACCACTCCAACCTTGTCACTTTCAAAGTGAGCGGCGGCAATAAGCAGCACATCCAATGAAATAAGGGCTGATACATCACTCATCGCTGTAATGTCACTGGTTATGCATGTCACTTCCTCATTTATAACCGTGACTTTACCTCGGTTTAATTGATGGTCATGTATCTCAAAATGAACATCACTGCACATCGCTTCTTGGATCGTCATTTGAGCAATTTCGACCGTGTCATCAGTACAACCATCACAAGCGATAATGACTTGCAGTTTCTTTTTTGGGTAATCGAGTGAAGCAAGGTTACGGATCTTATCTGCGATCCATTGCTCTTCGTTAAATGCCGGTACAAGAATGGTGATGGTGGGTAACGTACAATCTTGCTGTTCATCTTTGTAACAACGATGGCTCTCTTCAATTTGACGTGCTGGGTGACTTTTCGCATACCAGCGTAGTAGTAAAGGATAGGCAGCGTGATGATAGACAATTAACGCACCTGAAAACAGACAAAGTCCCGCAAGTAACCAATCGATCATGCGTATGCTCCTTCTGAGATGTCGTTGTAAGACGAAACCATTTTGATGATATCGAAGTTGTCGAGCACGTAACGACGAGGAGACAAAAAGCGTTCATTTTGTTTTTCTAATAGCGCGCTGGCTAATCCGGCAATGCTGCCACTTTTGACGAGGGAACTGCTGATGGGACATAAGGTTTCATCAACCGCACCGACGTTCATCGCGACGGTTGGAATGTTACATGCTTGGGCTTCGAGTGTAGAAAGAGGAAGCCCTTCGTGGCGTGAAGGTAGGCAGAAGGTATCCAGCGCTCCGTAAAAGGTGGTCATGTCATCCACTAAGCCAAGAAAGATTACACGGTCGCTGAGATTCAAGCGGTCAGTGAGTTGTTCTAGTTGATTGCGTTTTGAACCATCACCAGCCAGTGCGACAACGGTGTTTGATGGCAGTAGAGCAAGTGCCTTAATCAGCTGGTCTTGACCTTTCACGTGCTCTAAACGCCCTGCACAACCAATGATGTATTTGTCGGTTGGTAGGTTGTGCTTTGCTCTCGCGTCTGCTTTTGACATCGGTTTAAACTTCTCACAATCTACGCCGTTTTTAATCGTGATGATGTTTTTGTATGAAAACGCACAACGTAACTGATTGTAAACGCGTGTTGCATCGGCCACTAACGTTGGTTGAGCTGCATTCAATGCAAGGGCTTGTAAGCGACGACGTTTGTTATTTTTCAAATGCCAAGCATCATGCTCGGTATGAATTCGAGTAGGAACCCCAGTTACACGGGCAGCGTAACCCGCGTAGAGCAGTGGGCCTATGTGATGCGTGTGAACAACATCAGGTCGAATACCGTTAAATGCTTTCATCAATTTGATGATGATACTGAGTTGTACGCCTGGTGCTTTGTCCAAAAAGACGATTTGATTTTGATACTGCTTTAATTTAGGCCAGTTGTTGATCGAGTCTTCTTTTGTCCCTTCTAAACTGACAATCAACACTTGGTCTGTTGGTTTAGTAAGGCGCAGCAAATCTAACGTTAGGGTTTCTAATCCGCCGGGAGCGAGGTGTTGAACAACGTGTATGATCTTTTTACCGTGCTTCGTTAAATGCGTATTCATAATTTGGACCCTGCCTTTATAATTCTTGTTTCGCCTTTCTGACATTTGTCTTGAAGTAACTTCTTTAAAACGTTTAGCTACACAATGAGACTGCAGGAGTTATGCCAATTAAATAGCCTTTGTATTTCAATCGCTTACAGGTCTTCTCTGTGGGGTGTTTTTTGTTTCTCAAAATGGGAATCAAAACAAAACACCAATGAATAGCTATTTGGAGCATAGGGCTTGCGTTAATCGAAAGTAGCGTTAGAACTTGAGGCTTTAGACAAACAAAACGCCAAGCGAATGTTGGCGTTTAGTGCTAGGAAGCAAAAAAGATAAGAAGAAGCTACGAAGCTAGCAAGTTAAAAATGCCTTTGAGGCTGACTAGCCCATTTTAGGTATCACCGTTATCACAGGGACACCTAAGATCTCTTCGATTTCATCTTTACGCTTGATTGAAGAGTCAAACAGCTCGAACAATACCGCCAGACCAATGCCCAATCCGATGCCCGCAACAAATCCAGCCAAAATAAAGATAAAAGTCGGCATGTTAGATTTCATGCTAGGCGTGAAAGGCAAATCGATAATCTTCACACGTTTGTTTTGCTCGAATACACCAAGCGAACCCGTTAGTTGAGCCATTTCATAACGCTCCGTCAGTTCATCATATAGTTGACGCTTGATTTCAACTTGACGTTTAAGGCGGTACATCTCTTTGGCATTTTCACCGAAGTTATTCGCCTTGTGTTCTAATTCGAAAATCATAGTACGAAGGCTTTTGGTCTCTTCAGTTAAAGACTCAAAGCGAGCACGAACCAGTTGTAGGCTGTGTAATTGAGTGACCAGAAGAGGTTGGGTATTAGAAAGCTTGTTCAGTGTCGTGCTACTTGCGATGTCCCAAAGCTGGTCGCTGTTCATCGTTGGCTGGGTTACCCCGAGCAAACTTTTTCGCTCATTTTCAAGCCTGTCTAATTCACGGACTTTAGCTTGTACGGCACTGTGTTTATTTGTGTATTTGGCTTGCAGCAGAGTCAGCTCACTGCGAATGTCGATGATCTGGTCTTCGATTCGACCTATCACGGGATTTGTTTTAGAAAGTTGCTGGTCAATTGACCCTAAACTTTTTTCAACACCCGATAATTCCGCCTCTTTTTCCGCCAGTGTTTGTTTGAGTGACGCTAAGCGATTCAAGCTTTGGCTTTGCACTTCTGGCGTCGATTGGACGTTTTCGTTCATATATGCGGCTAGCGCTTCTTCTGCCTCTTCAAGTTCCTCGCTGCGTTTGTCTATATGAATCTTCAAGAAGTTGCTCGAGTCTTCAATCGAAGAGCGTTCTGGTGCTAACAGTTGCTCAATAAAATGTTCACTTACCGAACGAAGCGTCGCTTCCATTCCATCTGGTGTGTTTGAGCTTAAGCTAATTTTTAGAAAATCTTTTCCAAGCTGAGTCACCGTGAGACGTTGAGATAGGTCAGTAATGATCTCTTGTTTCTCAATTTCAGGCATATCGGGTGTGGTTAATTGCAGTTCATCAGCGACTGAATAAAGAACATGTCGACTATGAAGTAGTGTTCTCAACGCGTTAAGGCGGTCTTTGAGCATGGTAGAAACGGCGATGTCTTCCAAGAATGGATTCATTTTGGCCGTTTCTTGAATCAACATACTGGTATGCGCGTCATATTTAGTCGGAGCCAACTTGCTCACACCAAAACCTACAAAGGGCAAAATAAGGATTGGTAGAACAATAACGTAGCGTTGGCGCCACATGGCATTGATGATGACTAATAACCGCAATTTCAGATTATTCATAATAGCTCCAACATCCAATGTACGAAGTTACCACGGTTCTGCCAGCTGTCTTTAGAGACAACAGAGACTGGTGAATTGCTCAGCTGGCGTGCATGATCAAGCGCCCAAATCATTTGGTTTACACTACCAACTGTGGTGACATGTTCTTGATATGGCTTTAATGCTGGGAATTGAGTTGTGATAATTGGTGTGCCGGCCGCAAGGTACTCCATTAGTTTGAGTGGGCTACAAGCTCGGATCTGCTCGTTATCAACAAACGGCAACAAGCTCACATCCCAGTGTTGAGAATAGCTTGGCAGCGTATAGTGCGGACGTGGGCCAAGGTAATGTACGTTACTTAACTCAGGCAGCATGATCGTATCAAGCTCATTTGGGCCAATGAATACAAAGTCCCATTCCGGCATTGCTGTCGCGACATGATCAATCATTTCATAATCAAGCCACTTAGAAAGGCTGCCATAAAAACCAGCAATAGGGCGGTGGTTACTTGGTAAATCTTTTGCTCTTGGTGCGGGTGTAGAAAATAGCCCGACATCGACACCATGTGGTAAGAGCTGAGCTTTCTCACTAGGGAATTTGTCCATCAATTTTTCACTAGCAGCGAAGATCAAATCTGATTTTTCAATGAGTTCTAATTCATGCTTTGCGACTGTCTTGTGGTCTACGCCCGCAAGTGCACTAAAGTCGTCCCCACAGTAATAAACAACCGCTGACTCGCCTAAGTGTCCGCACAGATCAACAGCGGTGGGAAGAGAAGTCCATAGGATAGGCGCGTTAAGATTAAGCTCTGCAATCACTGGTTTTAGTTGGTGCAACATCATTTGCTGAGCCAACTTTCTAGAAAATTTAGAAGCAGGCGCAGGGATTGTCTTTAAGTTAACGATAGTAATGTTGTCGTGTCCATCAGAGTCGAACATGTTTTGAGTAACGGCTTTGGTTTTGCCAAACAATTTGTTGAACGCTCGGGTGGCATCTTTAGCGGACAGCTTCGGTTGTCTTAGGCCAATTGAGTTGACCCACAAGACTTTGTGTTGCTTAGCAAGATGACGAACTAAATGTTGAGTCGATGAAGGTAGGCCGCCAAAGTCTTCACCAAATACGATTAAATCACGCATGGTCACCTCCATGAGTCTCTAATGAATCGAACACATCGGATTCTGTCACTTCAACGGATTTAATCTGCCCGACTACTCGAGCTGGGTTACCACCTGCGATTGCAAAGGCCGGGATATTCTTTGTTACCACGCTTCCTGCAGCTATCACTGCTCCTTCGCCGATAGTTACGCCGCCTTTTACAGTTACATTGGTTCCCAACCAAACGTCAGGTTCAAGAATGATGTCGCCGATTTGCTGAGGGTCATCACCTTCACCTTGCGCTCGACGTTTTGCATCTAGCGGGTGACCAGAGTATCCAAATAGGAACGCGCCGCCAGCGATACGTACGTTGTCAGAGATAACCACTTTACCTCCAACAGCGATAGTCGACTGCCAACCAATGTCGACGTTGTTGCCAATCGACAATAGTGGGTGTTCCAAGCCTTCAAGTGGCTGAGTACAACCAGAGAATGTCGTGTAGCCAGAGATACGGCAGTTATCGCCAATCGAAATTTGTACCGGACCGCTGACGAAAGGCAGACCACCATACAAATACAGGCGCTTGCCACATTGAGCCACACGACCTTTGAAAGCCGGTGTCCAGTAGAAGAATCTCGTCAAGCCAGAAACCAAATTCACCACTAGCTTGTGCGCTTGATATAGGCAACGATTAAGTATTTGAGGGGTAGGTAGCTCTGCGCTTCTGATGTCTTTCAAAATGAAAAACACATTTCTAATTCGAGAGTTAGGATGAAACTTGAGCCAATGTTTAAATTGATGCATAGATACTGACGTCATAATGAAACTCCTCTATCTTGTTATATAGAAGTACTTTCATATACTGTGCCACTAAATAAATGCAATATTTTCAAAAGGTTAAAGCATGGCTTTTAGGTTTTCTCATTTTGACAGGCAGTTTGAGATACGTTTGAGACGCAAACTGTGAGTGCTGCGAGGATATAAATCGGCCAGTTGAAGCCTTGAGTCAAAAATGTACCCGACACGATTGTTCCAATCAGACCTGCATAGATCGCATAGGCGACCGCGTTTAGTTCAGGTGCGATTTCTGTGGTTGAGTTTTTTAATCTGGTGAGTGTGGATCGGGAGGTTTTGATCATAGAAACGATAAGGCAGACAAAAATGATAAGACCAATAAAGCCTGTTTCTGCTAACACACCAAACCACGTACTGTGAACGGCGTGATTCAGTCCGTCCCAATGCGAACTGTAAAAGAAGTAGTTCGAGAAGAAGTTGTTCAACCCTACGCCAGTCAGTGGATTCTCAACCGCCATTTTTACTGCCGCTTCCCAGGCATATATTCGACCCATTGCAGATTCATCGATACCTTGTTCAGCGGCACCACCAGAAGCTCTGTCTGAGATCCCAGCAACTAAATAGAGCACCATGGCCGCGATAGTTCCTACGGAGATTAAGAGGACTTTAGAACGAACTAGTTTCCACGCAAAAATACCAATCACCGCAATACAACCCAGTAATCCGCCACGGCTTTGAGTCGCAATAATGGCGGCGAGCAGTAACAAACAGACTAACCCGCTGATTAAACGTTTGGACCGTGAAATGCCAGATGTGGTGGCTTGGCTTATCGTAAAGGCAAGTGGGAACATCAGTACCAGTGCTAAGTCGTTAGGGTCACCTAACATAGAGCCAAAATCGCGTCCAATAGTTACGCGCGAGCCTTCAACAAGCCCAATACCATTTACTGAGTTGTACACGGCAATAAAACTGACTAAAGCGCCTGCGTAGATAATCGTCATCGCGGTTTTTGCAAGATTTTCCGTGGTGTTTACTAACCAAGTAATCGCAAGCGTCATGACGATTATTTTCCAATAAACACCTTTGAATTCTGCAAATGCTACGGGCCTGTTAGACGCGAAGATAATACCAATGAAAACCAATACCCAAAATATGGCGAGCCAATTTAAACAAGGGTGCCAAAAGATTTTTAGTTCTTTACTGATTAATGCATGCCAGAGTAAAGCTGACAGGGCACCTAATGAAAGCATCAGCGGTATTTTTAACGAATAGAGTTGAGGTATGGCTTCGTGAATTCGGAAAAATGAAAAGACAACGAACAGTAGAACTAGCCAGAATGTCTTGTTTAGCACGAATAACCCAGCTAATGGCACAAGAGCGAGCGCGACAATGACAGCAGGGTGAGGCACAAAGTACTAAACAATACCAA
Organism: Vibrio sp. 1F253; assembly: GCF_041439295.1. Lineage (NCBI taxonomy): Bacteria > Pseudomonadati > Pseudomonadota > Gammaproteobacteria > Vibrionales > Vibrionaceae > Vibrio > Vibrio sp. 1F253. Next base: position 17,940 of record NZ_JBGONU010000016.1, read on the forward strand.
GCCCAACACACAAGGTGCTAATAGTGATGATGACTGGCAATCTATTGGCTTCAGGGCTGAGCATTGTAATCTCTATTGCTGAGTAAACTATTCATGGCTGCTCTCTATCGTTATACATTTGAAAGTCGTATTGACGCCTGATGTTAAAGATTGCAAAGCGAGTGCCAGTTATGCATCTCAGTTAACTAATTGATTTAATGATGGATTATTGAGTAATACTATAATCTTAAGTTGAGATTTGTCATTTTGAGAATCAGTATAAAACTGACTAGAACGGCTAAATTATCAAGCTAAAATAACCAGTTATTTACTAAGGCTAGGATTAACGATCGAGTTGGTAGATTTCCAACAACTTCGGGACAACAGCTTGTGGCGAATATTGGTTTTTGACGGTTTTTATCGCGTTACTTCTGAGAAAGTCACGTTGTTCAATCGACAATGATATCCACAAAGATAAAAACTGTTCTAGTTCAGCTTCTGAATTGGCGAGGTAGCCGTTAACTTGGTGCTCGATGAGTTTAGGCAAGTTACCAACTGAGGTGGCGAGGACAGGAATGCCACGAATCATGGCTTCTAATGCCGCCATAGGTAAGCCTTCAAAGCGGGAAGGGATGATTAACAAATCGATTTGGCTCCAGACGTCGTCCATATTGGTCTGATGCCCATGAAAGGTAACATTATCAGGCTGCGATTTAACTAACGCTTCCATTTCTGGCCCGTCACCAAAAAGCTCAAACCGAACATCAGGAAACGGTTTGGCTAATGCGACAAATCGATCTGGCGCTTTTTCGTGGCTTAATCGTCCCACAAAGCCAACATGGAATGGGCTTGATGAAGGGGACTTTGTTAATCCGGTAGGGACTTTAACAAAGTTATTCAATTGATGGGTTTTACTCGGCACTTTCGCTTTAATCTTCTCACTGACCACGAGCGACTGATCAGAAAGAAAGCTGCTGTAACGGTCGAGCCAGTCATAAAGCCATACTTTGCCTGTTGGAGTTTCACCGGCATGATAAGTGGTGATTTGTTTGGTGTTGTTAAAACGAGGTGGGAGCTTTATTAGTTTGCTGACCAAACTGGCTTTGTAACCATGAGCATGGATAAGCCTTGGCTCATAATGATGAGCTGCACGTTTAAGCTGTGTCGCGCTATTGCCGCTTGAACCTGCAGAGTATGAGGCTAAATCGGAGAGGTAACTATAAGGGATGTTCAGCGCATTCAACTTTTCAACGATGATCGCTTCTGGATTAAACTTAGTCAAAAGAACGATTCGAATAGCCTCTGAATACTGGGCGCTTTCAGATATCAGGCCTTGTGCTAACTCTAAAACGTGCGTTTCTATGCCTCCAAAAGTTTGGCTGTCGATCAACAGCCAAATCTCGTGAAGGTTTACGTTGAGTACACCTTGGTTAGGCTTGATTGTACTCATCTTCCGATTCCCAAGCCTGTTTCTTACGATAAACAGTAGAAGGGCTAAGTTCTAACAGCACGGCAGCGTTTAACACATTCCCATCGCAATGATTGATGGCATGCTGAATAGCTTCGCGCTCTATTTGCCACATTGGACGAATAGCACCTTCGCTTGTTGTAAATGCGGGCGTCATCGGATCGTTGTTAGCGGGGACAACTGAGGATTGCTCCAACTCTTCCGGTGTAATAGGTGGCAACTTAGCTTCTGGTGCTTTCACAACAGCAGCTTGGGGCGCAGCTACTCGAATAGGTGTCACTGATTTCGTGGCTGGAGCTGCGTCTACTTTATTAATCGGAGGCGGTAACATGTCTTTGGGCACGCTCGTTTCATTGTTCAACACCACGATGTTACGGATGATGTTTTGCAACTGACGTACGTTGCCTGGCCACGCACAACGTTTAAGTAGATTCTGCGTTTCTTTGTCTATTGATTTGAACTTCTTCTTGTCTTGCTTCGCGTACAGCTTCAAGAAGTGATTAGACAGGGTGACAATGTCACTTCCTCGTTCACGAAGCGGTGGCATCTCGATAGGCACAACGTGAACACGATAGTAAAGGTCTTCTCTAAAGCGTCCTTCTTCTACCTCAACCAGTGGATCGCGGTTGGTCGCACAGATAATTCTGACATCCACTTTAATCTCGCGGTTGCCACCGAGTGGGGTAAACGTCCCAGTTTGCAAAAATCGTAGGAGCTTCTTCTGCATCTCCAGTTCCATTTCACAAAGCTCATCGAGAAATAGGGTGCCGCCATGCGCTTGCATTGCGGCACCTTTACGGTCGGTTGTCGCACCGGTAAATGCACCTTTAACGTGACCGAAGATTTCACTTTCCATTAGGTCTCGAGGGATAGCACCACAGTTAATAGCAACGAAGGGCTTACCGTTGCGTTGGCTCTCTTGGTGAATCGCTTCCGCACAGACTTCTTTACCCGTACCACTTTCACCGTTAATAAACACGCTGGCGGTAGTTGGTGCTACCGAATCGATGATCTTGTAAACCGCTTGCATGGGAAGGCAAGAGCCGATGAAATTATGAAAGCGGTCACGATCGAACTTGCTTTGCATGTTATCGACAAGGTTTTCGAGTTTCGCTCTTTTTAGATGTAAGCGAACAGAAGTCTTGAGTCGATCGGCTTGAATGGGCTTTTCCAAGAAGTCTTCCGCACCGCGCTGGATGAGATCTACAGCAATGTTTACTGAGCCATGTGCTGTCGCGATAATGACGGCGGTCGGTATTTCGCTCGTACTAATCCAATCTAAGACTTCTTCCCCTGGCATGTCGGGCAACTTAAGGTCAAGAATAACAAGCTGTGGAGAGTGCCTTTCAATGAAGGTCTTAGCTTCCGCGCCGGTTTCGACGTGGAAGATATCGTAGGGCTCGTCTTTTACGTACTGCTTGTAGAGTACGGCGAGTGAGGTGGAGTCTTCAACTAACAATACCTTAGGGCGCATTGTGTATTCCTTTTGAAACTTTATCCTAACCAATCAATAACATAGTGATATGGAACCATCAATACGAGTCTTGTGTATTTGTTATCACCGCATGCAATCTTTTAAGGCGCGGTGTGTATAATTTCCCGCATTGCTACTCATACTGGTTCGCATCTTTATGGCGACTATATTAATAACGACTATGTTGAGTTTTTATCTGATACTTATATGAACATCCAAAGTTAACTGAAGCCTGCCTGTTTCCTGTCAAGCAAGGCTTTGATTGAACGCTCTGCGAGTTCTAGTAATTCGTCAACTTGCAGAAATGCCGCATCGTGACTCTGTTCTAAACATTGCTTCTCTAAAGCGCGAGCCAACTCACCCAAAGGGCGATTACCTAATGATAGCGCCGTGCTGCCAAGAGTGTGGACCTCGAACTCAAGTGTTTGAGCGTCGTGCTGAGCGACAGCCTCTTTTATGGCGACCAAGCGTGTTTGTGATTCTTCGACATAATGGTCGATCAAGATCGGGATAATATCCGCACTTGTATCGCGAATCATTTGCTCTAGAACGCTTTCATCAACAAGCTCGCTAACTTGTTGTGAGTTTAGATGTGCAGCTGTGTCTGACGCTAAAGTGGAATTCATCAAACTAAGTCCTTTTGTTGAGCTTAATATCCGTGAGTATAAGGGGCTGTTGACCTTTCGTGGTTAAGTTTTGTTCGAGATAAAATCGTTTTAGGTGCGGCGAAGAGTATGTAGCCTAGTCATTCTAAGCAAATATTCTTCAACAAAGCATAAAACGATTTTAGCCGAACCCTTCGGGCAGCCCTTGTGGTTCATTTCTACTGCGTTAGAGACTTTTCATGTAGGCCAGCTACACTTCAAAGCCTCTTCCTTGTATTAATTTTCCACAAGATGCTGCAAAACACAGCTCGAAAGGTCAACAGCCCCTATTAAGTTTTAGTCATTTTCTAGAATAATTTCAACTACTTGCCTTACAAACAAAGCAATTAATTGCCTTCTCGACCGAATTGCCACTATGTTTGTGACAAACCTAACGAACTGATTTAAATTTGTTTTCTCTTATGAAATATAAACTTAGGCACCCATTAGCCTGGGTACTTAGAAGCTTAAAGGGGAGAGTGCAGGACAAAGCGAGGCCGATACACATAAAAAAAACCACTGCAGTTACTAACAACAGTGGTCTTAGAGCAGGTTAAGTCGTTTAGGCTAATCTAAATAGCTATATAACCAAATAGCGATAATTTAAACAGCCGTGCTTTAGATAACGAAAAGTAGAACTACGAAGCTTTATCAATCTTTGGCTTTGGGTCGGCTTCTACTTCATCCTCGCTACTTTCAGAGAAGATATCAGCAACAGCGCTTCTCTCTAGTTCACCTTTTAGGTTACCGTCCTCATCAACAACCGGAAGAGAATAGTCACAAGACATAGTGTCTGGTAGCACTTCTTCAATCACCGCATCAGGCAAAATGGCAGGAACTTCTTCGTATATCTCTTCACTGAAGTCATGCACCGATGAATCTTCAACTGCATCCTGCAGGCTCTCTTGTGTGACTAGACCTTGATAGCCTTCATCCGTTACGTGATAAGCGTAGTCATTTTTCAGCATCTTCATTTGTGCCAAAGCACCTTCAATCGTTTCAGATGTGATTCGATAGAGAGGGGGCTGCATAACGGTTTCAACGGTCAATGCACGAGCACGGTTTACGTCTTTAACGAATGCCTCTACATAGTCATCGGCTGGATTCAGCAGAATCTCATGTGGCGTACCTTGTTGTACCAACTCGCCATCTTTCAAAATTGCGATTCGGTCGCCGAGACGAAGTGCTTCATCCAAATCGTGGGTGATGAAAACAATCGTCTTATGAAGCTTCTCTTGCAGTTCAATGAGTTGATCTTGCATTTCACTTCGAATCAAAGGATCGAGCGCTGAAAACGCTTCATCCATTAATAAGATTTCAGCATTAGTACACAGAGCTCGAGAAAGACCAACACGTTGTTGTTGACCGCCAGAAAGTTGCGCTGGGTATTGCTTGCCGTAACCTTTCAAGCCCACCGTTTCTAACCACTCATTGGCTTTTGCTAAACGGTCTTCTTTTTTGATGCCTTGAACTTCTAACCCGTACGCAACGTTTTCTACCACTGTGCGATGAGGCATTAAACCAAAGCGTTGGAATACCATCGACATTTTATGACGACGGAACTCTTCTAACTCTTTAGTGTTGAGGCTCATTACGTCAATGCCTTCAACCATGATTTTACCTTGAGTCGGGTCAATCAAACGGTTGAAGTGGCGAATCAGCGTAGATTTACCAGAGCCAGAAAGCCCCATGATAACGAAGATTTCGCCACGGTTAATCTCAAGGTTAATCTCTTTCAAACCAACGGTATGACCCGTATCCGCAAGAATCTGATCTTTGTTTTCGCCGTTTTGAACTCGGTTCATAACAGACATTGGTTTCGGTCCAAACACTTTGTATAGACCACTAATTTCAATCAATGGTTTAGTCATGCTTGAATCCTCCTAAATGCGCATTAGTTCTTCTTGCGTACGCCTGTGAAGCGCGGTCAAAAAGGATTGCGAGGGCAACGATGGCGAAACCATTCATCAAGCCTAATGTGAAATATTGGTTGGTGATCGATTTAAGAACCGGTTGTCCTAGGCCTTTAACACCAATCATCGATGCGATAACAACCATAGACAGTGCCATCATGATGGTTTGGTTGATACCTGCCATAATCGTTGGCATTGCTAGAGGAAGTTGAACACCCCATAAGCGTTGTTTTTTGCTCGCCCCAAATGCTGTAGCCGCTTCCAATACTTCTTTGTCGACTAGGCGTATGCCTAGGTTAGTCAAACGAATCACAGGTGGAATCGCGTAGATAACGACGGCGATTAACCCTGGAATCTTACCTATACCAAGTAGCATTACCACTGGAATCAAATAAACGAATGCAGGCATGGTTTGCATGATATCGAGCATCGGCGTAACGATAGATTGAGCCCGATTTGAACGAGCCATCGCAATGCCAATTGGAATGCCTAAGAATATCGAAACCAAGGTACACACCGTAATGATACTGAGCGTCCGCATGGTGTCTTCCCACATTCCAAAGTAACCAATGAGAAGCAGTGAAACGACACAGCCTAAAGCCAATTTCCAAGAGCGGCTTGCTGCGTAGACAAGGCTGGTACACACGGCGAGGACTATAATCCAAGGTGTTGAGATAAGGAGTTTTTCAAACCAAACAAGGAATGAAAGAAGAGGGTCAAAGAGAGATTCAATCATTTCGCCGTATTCACGGGAAAATTCACGGTATGCGCCATCTAGCGTCTTTTTTATGGTTCGTAAATCACCGCGTTCCATCTCTGGAAAGCTTGATAACCAATTGCTGTCAGCCATTTTATATCCTTATAGTTCGGAGCCACTTGTTCATACGATGAGGTAATCGCCTATGAAAAGGGCTCCGAATCATGAATAACATCAAGTATAGCGACGTTATTTCTGTTCTATTGTTGAAGCGTAATTACTTGTTGTTAAACCAAGCTTTTACAGTTCGGCTTCAACTTTCTTAGCCACTTCTTCAGAAACCCATGGGTGCCATACTTCTGGGAATTCACTCAAGAAATGCAGACTTGCTTCTTCACCATCTGCTTGGTTGTCTTCCATCCAAGCAAGCAGCGAGTTCATTTTGTCGTTTGTGAAACCACGTTTAGTGAAGTAGTCATAAGCTTCAGGAGCACGTGACGCAAAACTCTCAGTGGTGATAGTGTGAACGGGTGAAGGCGGGTACATGGTCGCTTTTGGCGATTCACAGTCTTCTTTGGTGGTACAGTTAAGGAACTCTTCCTCATTAACGCCACTGCCAAAGTCGACTTTAACCATGTCGTATTTACCTAGAACAGCGGTTGGTGCCCAGTAGTAACCAAACCAAGCTTCTTCGCGCTCATAAGCTTTTGCGATAGAGCCAGATAAGCCGGCACTCGAGCCTGGATCAACAATCGTGAAACCACTGTTTTCCAGCCCAAGAGCGTTAAACAAGTTTCCGGCGCTGATCTGACAGTTCCAGCCTGCTGGGCAACTGTAGAATGCTGATGTATCTGGGTCTTCAGGGTGCTTAAATAAGCTAGCGTTTTTACGCACGCCTTCGATGGTTGCCATCTCTGGGTATTGTTTAACGAGGTAAGCTGGAACCCAAAAACCTTCTTCGCCGCCGTTCACAAGTGATTTACCTGCATAGCGAAGACGTTTTTCTTCGACACCTTTATCTAATGCGTCTTTTAAGCTGTTGCTCCAAAGTTCAGGTGCAACATCAGGCTGGCCTTTTTCAATCATGGATGTGCCTGTTGGCATAGTGTCGCCAGGGATAAGTTCGGCATCACACCCATAACCATGTTCTAGGATGAATTGGTCGATATTAGCGATCAGTGTTGCAGAGTTCCAGTTCATATCTGCGATTGTTACGCTGCCACATTCTCCAGCGTTAGCATTACCGCTGGCTGCTGCTACTAACAAAAATACGGAGCTTAACTTGTATTTCATATTGAGTTTCCTTTCTCTTTAATAATACAACTAAGGTAACCAAGGTAAATTGATTATCTAAATTGCTCGATGGTGATCCTTTTCGTGTATTTGAACCATTTGAGCAGAAGGAGGGATGGGTGAAGTTTGAATAGATAAATGTGCAAAGTCAGTGAAGTGTGATTTGCCAATTCATCCACTGTGTTTCAACAGCCATCGGATAACTTTGTCAAACTATTACAAATTCGTCAAAAACCACCTCTATTTATAATCTTAGGGAATAATCGTACGAATTCCATCTTTGATGCGATTTACATGGCACTTTAACCGTCTGTGTCACATTACCGATAAAGTTAGGCATGGGCGGTTGATTTTTGAAGGGTTTTAAAGGTGGTAAGACCACGATCGAAGTGTGTAAAATGCGTTGATTGGTTTTTAAAATCGTATTTTTAACAATAATTTCGCCAAAACACCCAACTTGGTTTTGGGGTGTTTGGGCGTAAAGTCCAATAGGAGCGGTGGCTGTCAGGGTTTAATGACAGCCATACAGATGCACAAGAAAGCTATAGTTGCACAGAAAAGTTACATCGGTAGGTTTAAAAACTCATTTTGGTAAAGCTTATTGGCCAAGCTATCGCGAAGTTTAGTTGGAAGGAATTTCATGCGATTGATTTGTCTTACCAACTCTTGTGCAAAGCTAGGTGTTTGTTTCATGTTCATCACACAACCCATAAGATTGATACTCTGCGCATCAAGCAGGTTTTTCGCTTGCTCTAGGTGGTGACTAGAGGTTTCACCATAGGCGACAACCATCAATGTACTATCACAAGCACTCGCGACGGATTGCGCCGGAATGTTGCCTTTGTTTATGTTGAGAAGCGGTGAGGTATCAATGATGACTCGATCGTATTTGTCTAACCATTTGTTCACCACTTTTTGTAACGTTGTCGGATCTTTATAAGCCAATTGCGTTGATGCGATTTGTGGAGCAGGGACACCGATAAACGTACGATGAGACTCGACATGTTCAATTAACTGTCCCTGTTGATTGTCTTCCAACATGTTCAAATCTTTAAAAGCAGGATTGTATAAGTTGAGGTCAACATAAAGCGTAGAATGACCAGCAAGGAGAAAACGTTCTGCTAATGCAGTTGCAATAGAGGTTACGCCGTCACCTGAATGACAGGCAGTCACGCAAATCGATTTCTGTCCGTTAAGTTCAGAAGCTAGATACAGTTGTTCTACTTCTGCTTGGATTGCTGAAATAGTCATTATAAAGCTCCTATTAAGACGATCATTGTTGTTAGACGTAATATGTCTTTAGACCTACACGAGCTTTTTCCATAAAGCTCTCTCGGCGATCTGGGATGTAGATAGTGTCACCAGCGCGCAGTACTGGTAGGTTATAAATGTTGGCTGTTTTGCTGAATTCAACAAGGTCGAAGGTACGAGCTTGACCTTGGCAACAAGACATATTCACAATGGTAATTTTCTCTACGTAAGCGTTATCAGTAGGGCCCGCCGCCTCTGCCAATATATCTAAAATGGTCATGTTGTCGTTGAACACATAACGTCCTGGGTTGTTAATCGCGCCAAGTACACGTACGGTTTCTTCTTTCGGTGTATCTAACCAATTTTTACCTTTCTCTGGGATATAAATAGTGTCACCTGTGGTTACATTTGGCAGTAACGATTCGTCACCGGTTTCAAAGTAGAGCGATAGATTGAGTTTGCTTACTTTAGAGTAGGTTTTATCACGATGCGTGACACGAACGTTGTGTATATCGGCATCCTTAGTAGGCCCGTCAGCTGCAGACAAAATGTCAAGAAAGTGCATGTCTTTGGTGAAGCGGTAACGACCCGGTGCATTCACTTGTCCAAAAATGTAGATCGAAGCATCAGAGCTTTGACGTACCCATTGAGATTTATTGTCTGACGGATCTTGTGGTAAGTCATGGACACGGACGATAGAGCCTGCACGAATTTGTGGCATCAGATCTCGTGGTGCACCATTTCTGATGAAATCATCAAGATTAAACACAACCAACTTTCTACCCGTTACGACTTCAATTTTCGATGTGTCAGCGCGTAGCGTGGGGCCGCCGACGTGTGCCAATAATCCCATAAAGTTCATTTCATCTGACCATTCTATACGACCAGGTCGATTCACCTCACCGATCACGTTAACTGCTCGGTCTGGTGCAATCTTTAACCAAGATTTCTCGTTCATGTCGGTTTTCTCAGGAACAAAGATCGCGTCACCGGCTTTAATATTCGGTGGGTTAGAGTTAGGCAAGCCTTCAGTGTAAGCCGCTAAATCGAATTTAAGTACTCGACCATCCGCTTTGATTACGCGTATTTGACGCGACTCTGCAAATCGAGTCGGGCCGCCGGCATTGGCAAGGATATCCATGAAGGTCGCGTCTCTCTTTCCTTCAAAAGCGCCAGGGGCAGCGACTTCACCCATAACGTAAACCATGTTTGCGCCGGATTTGATCTCTTCCTCTTGCTTCGGCACAAAAATGGTTGCACCTGGGCGTAAGATTGGAAGTAGGCTTTCGTCACCAGAATCCAAATAACGCTTAAGGTTGAACAGCGTAGGCGTATTATTTGAAATTACACGGATTTGTTCAACACTGGCATAGCGAGTTACCCCGCCTGAACGCATTAATACGTCGACAAGGTCGGTATTCTCTTTGTAAGTGAACGAACCTGGCGCGTTTACCTCACCAAACACTTTAATCGAATTGCGAGAGTCAGCACTGTCACCTGAGTTTGCAAGCTTTGCTGCGTCAAACTCTTGCTCGATGTTACCGACTAATGGGGAAGCTGGAACGAATAATGAATCCAGTGATTGCAGAGTAGGTAGTGTTGATTCATCACCTGAATCAAGGAATCGTTTGTAGTTAAACTCTTTCTTGTCCGCACCTCGCTTAAGTATCAATTTGTCCAGTTGTGCGCCGGGACGTAATCCACCTGCTGCGTAGAGTGCCATTTGGATACTTGAGCCTAACGCCAGTGTGTATTCACCGGGTTGTTCTACATAACCTTGCACGTAGATGATAATTTGCTGCTCTTTTACATATACCGAAGCGTTTGAAAGATCTTTATAAGCGGTAGCCAGTGACTCTAAAACGACTTTGTTAAGTTGCTCGCTGTTATAACCCGCAACAAATACGGCCCCCACTTCAGGAAGGGTAATTCGGCCACGTTTATCCACTTGAAACCCTTTGTTCAACGTACTTTCACCGGGTACGTTTACTTGAATAAGGTCACCGACTTGAACTGCGTCTGAAAACTCTTTGCTCGCATTCGCGACACACGTAAAGCTTAACGATAGGGTGATGATAAAAGCGATCAATGATTTCATAATCCACCTCCCATTTTCTCGGCATTTTTAGGGGAGATAACTTCAATACTCACTCTGCGGTTGGTTAAACGCGTACCGTCTGATTCGCCTTCAAAAAGAGGAACCGTTTCGCCAACAGACACTGCTTTGATTCGCTGAGCACCTAAGCCAAAAATAGTTAGGTAGCGTTCGACTTGTTTAGCACGTCCAAGTGCCAAGTCATCGTTATATTCTTCAATACCCGTGGCATCAGCATGGCCGGTAACAACAAGGTCTAGAGATTTATGTTCTTTCAGTAGCGTCGTTGCCTCGGCAAGTCGTCCCATGTATTTGGGATTGACTTCAGTAGAGTTTTCCGCGAATTGGTTGTCAACATTAAGCAGGTCGTACAACTGTTCGATAACCGACAATTGCATTCTAAATTGGTTTTCATTTTTTGGTGGTTCACACCGTGCTTGTGACGTCACATAGTCCAGTTGGACTTCAAGTTCGTTTAAACGTTTTCTTTGAATGACTAGGTCGTTTGCCGCATCTAGAAGCAGGCCACCTTGTAGTTCGCGAGCGATACGATTTTGCTTTTCTATCGCTTGCACAACAGCAGCGGGGAAGCACCAGCGAGCGCCTTCTTGAACCAAGGCATCAAGATGTAATTTAGCCAGTTGCCAATCAAAACGTAATCCGTGTTCAGGACCAAGAGGTTCGTCTGGCATGACAGGAGAAAAGTCGGAATTTTGGTAGTTAATAGAGTCATAACTTTCAGCCAAGCCGCCAGTGCCTTGTTCAGGGTAGCTAGTACAGCCACCTAGAACTAAAGCAGACAGAGAAAGGGCTATGTAGCTTTTCAGTATTTTCATGCCAACGTCCTATGTTTTTACTTTTTATTATTATGTTTTGTTACTTCTAGCTTAGTGGATCTTCATGAATTTGTAGGATTTTTTGAATTTACTGGGATAGCGTGGCCAATACGTAACAAGTTCATAATTTCAAGAGGCTGACCAGTTACATTTTCAAGTCGCATGTTGCGTTCGCGTTCAGTTAGGCGTTTGAACATGTAGACAATCGCGCCAACACCAGATGAATCTAAAAACTCAACTTGGCTAAAATCGACTTCGATTTCAGGGTGGCCGTCATTTGAGATTACATCGTCAATATCAGTCTGAGCATCACGGCTTCCCGCTGCGTCTAAATCACCGAAGATAGAAAGAGTTAGTGTGGTTGTATTCAAATCAATCTTACGTAGTTCCATAGCGATATCTCCTTTTCAGTATGTATGAACAATTGCACTGAATGTGCCAACTTTTATATTTATATTTTTCAAAAACTTAAATCGACTGCTAATCTCTATCTCATATTGAGAAAGTTGGTTTCTCAATATGAGAACTAAAAACGGCGGAACATATGAGAGCCATAAGCCATTAATTTAATGAATGAAAGTAAAGGTTAGATAAGGTTGATGAGTTGATCGCATCTTCTAGCAAAGATTGTCTAACTGTGTGTTAGAGCGCTTAGGATTAAAGGCATTTGTTGACCACTACAGATATTAATACGGAGCAGATGATGAGATTAACCAAATTGGCGATAGCCACTCTATGGGCATGTTCGCTTTCTTCTCATTCATCCTATTTACCGCCTGATCATCTGGTGCTCGCAAACACATACCAACAAGGCATTGATGTTTCTGAATACTGGAAGAGTGAAAAGCTTGATGGGATTCGTGCTCTTTGGGACGGACAACACCTTTATACTCGAAATGGGAATCGCATTTACTCACCGAAGTGGTTTACAAAAAACTTACCGAAGGTACACCTTGAAGGGGAGCTCTGGGCAGGAAGAGGAAAGTTCCACTTAGTCCAATCTACCGTCCTCGATCACACACCTAGTGATGTTGCGTGGCGCCAAATAGACTTATATGCCAGGGGCTACTGGCGATTATCAAAAGCGCTATTACAACATATTGCATTGGGTAAGTATGATTGGAGAACCTCATGTCAGCTACGTCGAACATGTACCTATTCAAAATGAAGAAGCTCTGTTTTATCAATTAGACAATGTCGATGAACGTAATGGCGAAGGTTTGATGCTCAGAAAGATCACCAGTCGTTATCAAGCAGGTCGAAGCAATGACCTGTTAAAACTAAAAAGGCATCACGATGCCGAAGCCACAGTTATTGGCTACAAAGGCGGGACAGGGAAGTATAAAGGGATGATGGGTTCGATTTTGGTTCACACGGAAGAAGGGGTTGAGTTTTATATCGGAAGCGGGTTCAGTGATCAAATGAGACTTGCGCCGCCTGAGATCGGCAGCCGTATTACCTTTCGCTACAATGGCTTTACTCAAAATGGAAAAACCAAGTTTGCGCGCTTCGTTAGAGAAAAGAGTGAGTATTAATACCAATCAGATTGTTCAGTACAATATAGTCATACACAGTAAACGAAAAAGAGCTCTGAATATCAGAGCTCTTTTTCGTATTTAATATCAGGGATACCGGTTGAGTGAGTTAGAACTCAGCGAGAGCTAAATTCTAACTGCACATCGTCGTCTTGTTTGTGCATCCAGTGCAGACGCATACCTAGCATAATAGCTGCAGACGTTAGACCAACAATGAACCCAACCCAGAAACCGTGCGCGCCCATAGGCTCAACAATCCAATCTTTCATTCCTAAAATGTAGCCAATAGGAAGACCAAGCAACCAGTAAGCAACGAAAGTAATGTTGAAGATCGAACGCATGTCTTTGTATCCACGCAAAGCCCCTGCAGCGATAACTTGGATTGCGTCAGTACATTGATAAACTGCAGCGAACAATAGTAATTGCATTGCAACAGTAATTACCGCCGTATTCTCTGTGTACAGTAACGAAACTTGCTCTCTGAATAGTACCGTCAATGTAGCTGTCATTAGGGCTGTGACTAAACCAACAATGATTCCCACGTGTGTCGCGATTTTCGCTCCTTCAGTGTTGTTTTCACCCAACTTATGACCAACACGAATACTCACGGCGGCACCGATACTCATTGGTATCATAAATATCAGTGACGAGAAGTTAATTGCAACCTGGTGTGCGGCGACAACCAAAGACCCAAGAGGGGCAACCAACAGAGAAACAACAGCAAATAGCGTCACCTCAAAGAAGATAGCAGCAGCAACTGGAAAGCCTAGTTTAAACAAACGAATTTGTGCTTTGAGCTGAGGCTTGTGGAACGTACCGAAGATATTGATTTTAGCCAAACGCTTTGATGTTAAAACGTAAGCGAATAGCAGAGCAAACATCACCCAATATACGATAGCCGTTGCAACGCCACAGCCAACACCACCCAGAGCGGGAGCGCCAAGCTTTCCGTATACGAACATCCAGTTAAGCGGGATGTTTAATAGCAAGCCAATAAAACCAATCACCATTGCAGGCTTAGTTAAAGACATACCATCTGTAAAGCTTCTCAATGTTTGGAACAACAAAAATGCAGGGACAGCAAACATCACCGCATTCATATAACCGATGGTTTTTTCTGCCATGAGTTGTTCTATGTCCATCCACTCCAATATCAGTTGTGTCTGAAAAAGTACGCCAATGATTGGAAGGGAGATGACAAGCGCTAAAAACGCACCTTGTTGAATCTCAAATGGAATTTTTACTTGTCTACCAGAACCATGAAGTTGTGCAACGACAGGAACCAACGCCATCAACAGACCCACACCAAATAAGATTGATGGTAGCCAGATACTTGCTGCAATCGAAACCGCCGCCATATCGATAGCACTTACACCACCGGCCATTACGGTATCGACAAAACCCATTCCAGTTTGTGCAACAGATGCGATCAATACTGGGGTCGCAAGTTTGATTAGATTCGAGGATTCTTCTTTGTAACGATGCACAAACAACTCCAAATAAGAGGGAAAATTAGAATAATAGTGTAGGAAAGGACATTCTGAAGGAATCAGAGACAATGATCTTAAGCTTCCACTGGACGAATCATAAAGAAATGTCACAATAACTGCTATGAAAAACTGTTATTAGAATGCTAAATAGGAATCTTATGTTTACAGGTATCGTTCAAGGCATGGCAACACTGGTTGCTATAAACAAAAAAGAGTTGTTTCAGACTCATACCATTGAGCTAAGCAACGAAATGGTTGAGGGATTAGCGATTGGTGCCTCAGTAGCTCATAACGGTTGTTGCTTAACGGTAACGGAAATTTCAGGAAACCACATTGCTTTTGATTTGATGCAAGCCACATTGCGATTGACGAACTTAGGCCAACTGACTGTTGGTGATAAAGTGAATGTTGAGCGAGCCGCAAAATTTGGTGATGAAATTGGCGGGCATAGTATGTCTGGCCACATTACGTTGATGGCGAACTTAGTGGATGTGATCAAGACTGAAAACAACCGCACGCTTTGGTTTGAGTTGCCACAGGAATCAATGAAGTATGTATTGAGCAAGGGTTATATTGGCGTTGATGGTTGTTCATTGACGATAGGTGAAGTGGAAGAGAACCGTTTCTCTGTACACTTGATTCCTGAAACGCTAAATCGCACTTTGTTTGGCAGCCGCGAAGTAGGCGACCAAGTAAATATTGAGTTTGATCCTCAAACACAAGCGATTGTTGATACTGTTGAGCGCGTGCTAGCAAACCAGACGTCGTAGTAGCGGTTCATCAATAACACTTGCCCAAAAAGCGTTGACTAAGTAAAAGTCGAAGATATTAAAAAAGAGCACATTAAGTGCTCTTTTTTTATTTTTGTGTTTTCTAGGCTAGCTTCAAAATCGAGGTGTAGCTTTAAATCGAGGTGTAGCTCCAGCTCGACAAGAGAGTAATTGTGTTAGAACACTTGTTCGTCGTCTGCATCAATCGAGAGATGGATTCTGTCTCTCAATTCATCAACCTGCATGTCCAGATGAATTGCATTGCAACATGCAGGGCAATCGTCGTAAAAATCTTGGCTCCCATTAGAAGCATCCAGCGTTATGCTAATTGCATGACCACAATGGGGGCAAGAAACATGTTTCTCTGTGTATTTATGCATGGCGAATTCTCCTCACTGTAACTTGCACTAATCGTAGTAGCTTGTATGGGGCGTAACAAATAGCGATATCGAACGTTGCACTTATATCGATCGCAGTAGTTAGCTGTGATTGGTGTTAAACGGCCTGTATCTTCTGAATACACGCCTCAGTTTGTGCTAAATACTCGCCGCCAAATTGATTGCAGTGGTTGAGAAGATGGTACAAATTATAAATGTCTTTCCGATCAGTATAGCCAACGTCGAGTGGATTGATGCTCTGGTAACCTTCATAAAACTCTTTTGAAAACCCTTCAAACAGTTCAGTTAGCGCTAAATCACATTCATGATCGCCCCAATAACAAGCGGGATCGTAACAGATTGGCCCAAAGGCTGAGTTAGCAACATTACCGTTCCAAAGATCGCCATGAAGCAAAGAAGGGCGAGGGTTGTGGCCTGCAAGACGCATATTCACTACATCAACAATGTCATCGATATCGCCGAATTCGATGCCTTTTTCTTTTAACAATTGCAGTTGGAAGCCAATGCGTTGCTCAGAGAAAAAACGCCCCCATTTCTTATGCCAAGGGTTGGGTTGAAGGGTGCTACCAATATAATTGTCTTGGTCACAACCAAACTCTTTCTGTTCACCCCATTGATGCAATTGAGCAAGTTGAACGCCAAAGTCATAGCTATTATTGCTTGTTTCAAGCGGCTTGGTCGGCAAGTAATTAAGGATAATGAACGAGCATTCTTTGGTTTTACCAATCAGTACCAACTCAGGAACATAAACGGTAGAAGTTTCTCTTAACAAGCGTAAGTTCTCAGCTTCAATTTCAAACTTAGGTAAAAATTCTCGCAGGTTCACTTTTACAAAGTAACGTTCGTTACCATCGCTAATCATATAGCAATCGTTAATGTCGCCACCAGAAACCTTGGTACGTTCAGTTATCTGGAAGTTAAATAGAAGAGTATCTGAAAGTTGTTGAGAAATGGCCTGCCACATAGGAAATCCTCAAAGACTGAAGGTTAGAAATACTGTTTGTTTAATAGCAATAGTTTAGGATAAATCTGAGCAATTTATAGACGCACTCGTCAATGTTCTTGGCTCTTCTTCAACTAATGTAGAATCAATTGGCTGATTTGTGAACTCGAACTGATTCAAGCCCTTTGAAATCAAAACAGAAATTGAGAATGATATAAGGAAATAGTTTGGAACTAATCTCACGGCATGATGATTTTCATACAATAGAATCGCAGAAATAGGTTGAGATTATTTTTCACTATATTTTAGGTGTGTTTGGTGAAGTTAGGGTGTTTTGATTGAAATTTAAGCTTAAATGCTAACTCGGATCACTTTAATACAGTTTTTAGTAATAAAGAGATGACAAACAGACTCATATACATAGTATTAGGTAGGTACATATTAATCTGCTCTTGAGCTTAAACGGAGATTTATTGTGGTTGTAGAAACCGATGGCTATTTGGCTTTGATCGAACACTTATCATTTAACCTAGATGTCTTTACTAATAGTAATGGTGATACAGGAAATGAAAGTGTCGAAGACATCATCACTGACATGATATCAACAAACATCATGGCTATTTTCGAGCAAAACCCTGAGTTACATTCAAGCGTTCGTTTTCAACTATTGAAAGAAGCGGATTCAGTGGTGGCTGATTTAGGTGAAGTGTTAGCTGGTGTATGGTCAAAAAAAGCGACTAACGAACAAATTGTATTCTTAGATGAATACATCGCATTAGTGAAGAATCTGTTTGATACTGCGGTCGCTCAATACGACTAATTAGCTTCTAGTACATTTACTGGCTAAACAGCGATAGGCGTTTAAATAGTACCTTCAAAGCAACTGTGTTATCAGTTAATCTTTTAATCACTATAAACGCCTAAAATGCCAAAACTTAGAGGCCCAATAAGGGTTATCCAATCTCGATATAATGACACCTTTCGATGTCGAAGCATGTAGGAATTGATTGTTTCCTAAATATACACCGACGTGTCGTACCGTCATCGATGTTTTGAAAAACACCAAGTCACCACTTATTGCCTGTCCAGACGCTATTTCCTTTCCCTTTTTAACTTGAGCTTTTGTGGTTCTCGGTAAGGCTTGCTGGGTCGCAGTTTGCACTGCGATTTGAACGAAAGCAGAGCAATCTACGCCTCTAAATGAAGTCCCACCGAAATGATATGGCACACCTTTCCACTGTTCATACACACTCATATACGCATTGGTCGTTGATTGCTCTAACTTTGACAGAGGCTTGTGTGCGGTTTGACTAAGCTGAGAAGGGGATGGCGTAGAGCTACAAGCAGCCAATGTTGCTAAAGTTATTGTAACTACAGCCATTTTTCTGAATTTCATATGTAACTCTTCTGACAAAAAACTGAAATATAAACGTCATCAAGGACTTCTAGTATACGAACTAACTTAAGGATATCTTTTTTCGTAGTCAAACTGGATTTCACATGCCCGACACAAATTTATCAATAAAACCTTCACGTTATACATTCTCGCTCATTCAAACTGTCACCGCTGTATTTATTTCCATTCTTTTACTCGTCATCTTTTTATCTTTGGTCAGTCTCCGAGGCGTCGATCGGGTCGGGGGCCATTTTGAAGCACTTTCGGAACAAGCATTACCTCTTGCATTAAACAACGCCGAATTAACACAAAGCGTGTTGGAGCAGGTAAAACTTCTTACTTATAGCACCCAATCAACCGACCTAAATACGCTTAGCACAACAGGCAACTCGATCGACGTGTTAGTTGCCGAAAGTAACCAAACGCTAGAAGAACTCCTCTTCATATCCCAATCTTTTCCTGACGCGATTTCCGTTGAACAAAAACAAAACTTAATCGAGAACATGGCGACCTTACAATTGATGACTAGCCAAGTGTTGACGTCACAAATCGAAATTCAGAATAAGCAAAACCTCATCGATGGCCAAGTCACTGAGTTTCGCTATGGTGTGAGTTCCATCGGACCTGAAATGAACCGTATCAGTTCTTTCCTTGTTCAGAACAACCCAGAGGCTTCCGATGCGGCTAACCGATTCACAGCGAGTGCTTCTGCAATGGCGAACACCTTCCTAATGTTGATGATGCAATCAGACTTAGAAAAAGCGCAAGACGAATACAGAGAGCTTCGAAATCGAATTGCAGGCATTAACCTCGCGTATGATGACTTTTCTGAATGGCATCCAGACATCGTAGAGTTCGCAAGCTTAACAGCGCCTTATGAGATGGTTAAATCTGGCTTTGCAGATAACGGTGTATTAAGACAAATCCTGCAAAAGCTAGAACTTGTTGAGCAACAAGAAGCCGACTTAGCAAAAGTCATCTATCTGGCTAACACCGTGATAGGGACCTTAAATCAACTATCGAACACCGCTTCCATTTTAATTGATGAAAGCGAGTTTGTGGTCAATCAGACAATTGCGACGATAGACAAAGTACTATTTATTAGTGGATTAGTGATAACGGCCATCATTTCTATTTCATGGTTGGTGTTACGTCGCTGGGTGAACAAAGGACTCAGAAACATTACTCAACAAATGAGCTTACTCGCGGAACACGATTTTTCAAAACAGAGTCAATTAGTTGGCCCATTGGAATTGCAAGTTATCGCATCAAAACTTAATTCTGTTGTCAACTCAACCGCTGATTCGGTGCGTTTGGTAACACGAAACTGTGAAACGCTTTATCAAACAGCGGAAGTCAGTCACGATGCCGCAGAGCAAACTAACTCAAGCTTACACGAGCAAAATGAATCACTTCAGAACATGATTACCACCATTACAGAGCTTGAAGCATCTATTGGTGAAATTGCACGTATTTCTAACGCCTCAAATGATGACGCCCAGCTTGCTGAAAATGAGTCAGTGACAGGGAGTCAAGTTGTTGGACTTAACCAGCAGCGACTGCATGCACTAGAACACTCTTTAAGCATGAATGAAGAATCGATGGCCGACTTAGACGGACGTGTTAAACAGATTCGGGAAATGGTCGACATGATCAGTGGCATTGCTGACAACACTAACTTACTCGCATTGAATGCAGCAATAGAAGCAGCGAGAGCAGGAGATCAAGGCCGAGGCTTTGCAGTGGTTGCCGATGAAGTCAGAAAACTTGCCAGCGATACTTCTCAGCAAACCACTAATATACGAAATATGATGAATGAATTGGTGGCAGCCGCTGACCGATCACGCGCTTCTGTAACAGAATCGAGAAGCGAAATGGCGAATGCACTGGAAACCAGTGGCGATGTAAAGCAGGCCTTCGAGAAAATCGAATTAGCGGTTAGCCAGATCAAAGGGCGTGTTGAGCAAATCATGGTGGCGACTGAGCAACAAGCACGTGCAACGGTGGATGTGACACATTCGATCACTCGTGTTTCTGAACAAGGCGAGAATACTAAGTTACAGCTTGAATCCATGATCGAGAGTTCAGAGCAAGTCGGAGAGATAGCAGGACACCAACAAGCTATGCTTCATAAATACGTGTTGAAATAAACGAGCGTGTTGAGTTAAGCCTGACAGCATAATAGTTGAAGCACTAGCTACGCTTAAATTCCTATTGATACAGAAACGCCCTTAAGTTCTCATAAGAATTTAAGGGCGACTTGCTTTGGTATTAAGCTTGGTTTGTTATGGAGACGGGTTTGTTATAGAGACAGGTTTGTTATTAAGATAGGTTTGACCTCAGTTTAAACTTGAGACTCAACTGAATTCGAACCTAGTCTTTCGTTGTCGGGAATCGTGCAAATGGCTGACGTAGCATTAAGTCTAACCGTTGCTCTTTACCATCTTGAATCTCTGGAACGCCAATCTGAACGTTATCATGGCCAAGCTTAGGTTGAGCGCGATAGGTTTTGAACCAAATGTCCCACACCGATAAGAAAAAACCAAAGTTTGAGTGCGCTTCCTTAACAATGACCGAATGATGAACGCGGTGCATGTCTGGTGTCACAATCACTTTTCTCAATCGCTTATCAATCCACAGAGGCAGACGCGCATTGCTGTGGTTAAACATCGCACTGGCGTTAAGAACAATTTCAAAGATGACAACAGCGATGACAGGTACACCAAGCGCGATCACTAAACTCACTTTAATCAGCATTGAAAGAATCATCTCAATTGGATGAAAGCGCGTTCCGGTTGTGGCATCGATATCTAGGTCCGCATGGTGAACCCGATGTAGCTTCCACAACCAAGGAACACGGTGAAACACCAAGTGCTGCAGGTAAATGGCGCAATCTAACAGTAATACGCAGGCCAGAATGGTGAGCTCTTTCGGAAGTGACAGGGTATTGAACAGACCCCATTGGTTTTCTTGTGCGATAACCGCCGCTTGGAATGCTGCGATAGGAATCAGAGTGGCTAATAGAAAACTGTTTAAAGCAACCAACGCAAAGTTGTTTCCCCAACGAAACCATTTACTCTGAGTCAGCGTTTTACGTGGAAAGCGGTACTCCCAAAGCGCACATGATCCAAAAACGACAATAAAACAAACAAGGCGAAGCAGGGATGGGTCTTGCATGGGAATTCCTTCTATCATTCTAGGGTCACTGTAAGTACAATCGTGCCACTTTTCTAGATCTATCGTTATTGTCCATGAGAATCCACGCTTTTCACCGTTTATATCAACACCGTTTATCCATTGCTACTAAGCCGTTTAATGCGCGCGGGTGTAAAGTAGTGCGATGTGAGTTCTGTAAAATAAAACAAGACAGCTGTATCTGCGAGCATCAACCTAACATTGATACGAACGTCGCGACTATGTTGATCTTGTCAGACAACGAAATCTTAAAACCAAGTAACACCGGTCGTTTGATTGTTGATACGGTAAAAGACAGTTACGCCTACCTTTGGCATCGTACTGAGCCAAATCAAGAGATGTTGGATGTTCTAAAAGACGACAAATACCAACCTGTGATCGTGTTCCCCGAAGACTATACCGACGACAAAACGCGCGTGGTTACGGATCTGGGCGAAATGCGGGATTCGAATAAGACACTATTGCTGATCTTTATTGATGGTAGCTGGCGCGAGGCCCGTCGAATTTTTCGTCGCTCAGAATATCTGCAAGATTTACCTGTGTTATCGATTGAGCCTGAGTCAGTTTCTCAATACATGATGCGAAAGTCAGACAACGAACAACATCTTTCGACAGCAGAAGTGGCGAGCTTGGTTTTGAAACAGGCTGGTGAAGAGCAGGGTGCCAAGACTTTACAGCTATGGTTTGAGACATTTCGGGAAAGTTACATGTTAAGTAAGACACGTTATAAGTCAGATCCAACCAAACCGAGCCTGAATGCTTTCATAGATCATACTAAAAGTGAGAAGTCACTCTAACCTTTAACCGCTTTGTGCTGACTTGTTGTTCAAACAAACTCAAACACGGGATAAGTTTGTCATCTATCACGGTTTGTAGGGGGAGTGTTATGGATAATGCTCTTTAGTTGTTTATTTACAAAAATTTATTTGCCCGAATTTAGGGAAAAATTGGAGAGATTTCATGTATTACGGCTTCGATGTTGGCGGCACAAAGATTGAGTTTGGTGCGTTCAATGAAAAACTTGAGCGCGTAGCGACAGAACGCGTACCAACGCCCACTGAAGATTATCAACTGCTACTTGATACAATTGCCGATTTGGTAAAGAAGTACGACAACGAATTTTCTTGCGAAGGTAAAATTGGTCTTGGTCTTCCTGGAATGGAAGATGCTGACGACGGCACAATGCTGGTTGTTAACGTACCAGCTTCAACGGGGAAACCACTACGCAAAGACCTAGAAGCGCTTATTGGTCGTAGTGTAAAAATTGAAAATGATGCAAACTGTTTTGCGCTTTCAGAAGCGTGGGATGATGAACTTAAAGACGAACCATCTGTAGCAGGCCTAATTCTAGGTACTGGCTTCGGTGGCGGTTTAGTTTATGAGGGTAAAGTGTTCTCTGGTCGTAACCATGTTGCTGGTGAATTAGGTCACATGCGCCTTCCTCTAGATGCGTGGTTCCACCTTGGCGACAACGCACCGCTACTGGGTTGTGGTTGTGGCAAGAAAGGTTGTTTAGACAGTTACTTATCGGGTCGCGGCTTCGAACTGATTTACGAGCACTACTTCGGTGAGAAGAAGAAAGCGATCGAGATCATTCAAGCATACAACGAAGGCGAATCAAAAGCCGCTGAGCACGTAGATCGCTTCATGGAGCTATTGGCTATCTGTTTTGCAAACCTGTTTACGGGTCTTGACCCACACGTAGTTGCACTGGGTGGCGGACTTTCAAACTTCGAACTTATCTACGAAGAGATGCCAAAGCGTATCCCTAAATACCTACTGTCTGTAGCGAAATGTCCAAAGATCATTAAAGCGAAACACGGTGATTCAGGCGGCGTTCGTGGCGCTGCATTCCTTAACATTAAGTAATCGCAACTTAACGTTAAGCTAGCTAAAGTTAGATAGTTAAAAAGAACAAATAAAAATGCCGCAATCTCGAAAGAGGTTGCGGCATCTTTTATTGTTCAGTGTTTTCGTTTCTTCAGCTCTTAGCTCTAATTACAAACGAAAAACTAGAAGCTACAAAGCTACATATCAAGAAAAAGAGCCAGAGGGCTTACTTCTTCTTTTTACCAACACCAAGGTTGTCTTTTTGCTTCAATGTAAGCTTAGTAAAACCAAGCTTACGGAAATAGTTGTCTTGGTAGTTACGAACCGCTTTAGTATCAGAAATGAACTCAAGCTGCTGCTCAGTTTTTAGATACTCAGTGATGTCGATGCCTTCAGCGGCTGCAACAGCTTCTTGGATCGTGCGGTGTTCTTGTTTCGAAAACAATAACTCTTTGTCTTCATCTTTATAAGTGTACAGAATGGTACGAGCCATGGTGCTCTCCAATATAATTATTACTTTGCGCGCACTCTACATAAAAACAGTACGCCACTCAAGATAATGATAGGAAATTACCACTTATTAGTCTCATGAATGGAATGTGTAATAAGCATTTTGTGGTATACTATTCGTTATTTTTTAATCTGGCTGACTTAAACGGAACTTATGAGCAATACGCTTTACCCAAAGATCATGGGAATTATAACGCGAATCCAGAACTACCCTGGAATCAAAGGATTAAAAGAAGTCGAAGATAGAATAACGAGTCTATGCGAAGCGAATAATCAACCGATCCCGGATTCAATCGCGCTTTTCCTTAAAGGTTTCACAAGCTATCGCCACGATAACCTTTCTGACGCTGCTGAGCACTATAAAGCCTGCCTAAACGTCATTGCTCCTGAAGAAATTCAACTATATGTATTTGTCATCGGGTTACTTGCGTCTACCCATAACATTCGTGGTGATTATCAATCAGCGTATGCTTGTTACTCAGAAACACTAGAAAACTTACACCTAGTTGATGACAATTTTAAGTCACTTATATTCTGTAATCTAAGTGACTTGCACTTAAGCTTAGAAAAATACGAACAAGCGAAGCAATATGCTCGTAAAGCCATTATTTCATCTCAAAATGCGAATCGCCTGTTAGATTGTGCTGTCAGCCATTTAAACCTAGCCTATAGCTGTGCACATACAAATGAGTTTGAGCAAGCGGTTAGCGCCATTATGGAAGCGAAAAAAATAGGCACCTCGCTTTCTAGTCACAGGACGATAGCTCTTTGTCATAGTTACCTAGGGCAAACCATGCTCTTGTGGGGAGGCTTCGATGATAGTGATGTATTAGATGCATTTTATCAGGCAGAAGAGCACTTCAAAAAATCGAGAGATGAGCATAATCGAAAAGAAAATTTGGTTTACTGGTTTCAATTCTTAGAAGGCATTGGAGAGCGAGAACAAGCAAAAGTAGGGTGCGCTTTTCTCGAACAGAATTTTGATCTAAAGAGTAGTTACCGTTCTTATGCTATCTATGCCCAAACTAAGGCGAAGCTCTTTCGAGATGAAGAGGATTGGTCTGGTTTAGCGGCACTTCAAACTCAGCATGTGGATCTTTTAGAAAAACACATGAGAAGTTATGAGCGCGAACAGAGCGAACGTATTCTAGAAGGGGTAGGTACCATTCAGAGTAAGAAGAAAAATGACGTTCTGACTCAAATGCAAAAATATATGGGTGCGCTCACTGATATTGGTCAATTCATAGCAACCGCTGCAGATTTAGAAAGCGTACTGCCTGAGATACTCCATAAGATAAATATGATTCTACCAACATCTGAGTTTGGGATTGCTATGTATGACGATAAATCAGACATACTCGACTACCGCTATTTTGTTGATACTCAAGGATTAATACCGAACCTAAAAGTAGTTTGCCAAGAGAACCAAACCATTGGTACGTATGTGATTCGCAAGCGAGCTACCGTTCATTTTAATAGCGCGACAGATGCGGCTCTAGAACCCTATATCGGTAAAACCACACAAGACGATAATTTCGTTACGTTTCGTGGCGAGCTTGATACTAACTCAATGATTCTAACGCCAATCATTCTTAATGAAAAATTAATCGGCTTTCTGTCAGTTCAGCATCATCTACCAAACCAATATCAGGAACACCACTGTCAGCTTATAGAACATTTAGCTAGCTTTATTGCCGTGTCGCTAGAAAATCAAAAGCAACGACAGCGTTTAGAAAGTGCGAATCAAACACTCGAAATCTTGAGTACTACTGACCCACTAACAGGTCTAGCTAATAGATATCAATTAGATAACATCACGCCAGTCTTAATACATAACGCTTACTACCAAAAACAATCTCTAGCGGTCCTTATGATCGATGTTGACGAGTATAAAGCTTATAACGATTTTCATGGGCATTTAGAGGGCGACGAAGCGCTTCGTATTATCAGTCGCTTACTTAAAAAAACATTCACAACCAAGAATGACTACCTTTTCAGATATGGCGGTGATGAGTTCATGGCGATTTGCTTCGGACAGAGTAGTAGTGATATTGAAAATAAGGTTGTCACTCTGCGAAAGATGTTAAATGAAGTCAAATTAGCAAACCCTAAAGCTCTCTATGCGGAACAATTAACACTCTCTATTGGTGGGGTTAACGTCGACTTAGCCAGTGACAATGTGGATCGAAACTTTAAAATGATTTGTGATATTGCAGACAAACAGCTCTATCAAATCAAAGAAAATGGCCGTAACAACTATAATTTGGTCGACTGCAGATTACTTAAAGTAGAGCTTGTTTAATTCAACTCTGTATACAAGCCCCCATAAAAAGAAAGCCCCTGATATCCAATATCAGGGGCTTCATCTATTTAGAGTATGTATTACTCTGAATTTGCTAGCTTAAAGTTCGCTTAAAGCTAACAATCTTGTTTATTTACACACGGCCTTGCAAAGGAATGATCGTCACCGTTTCACCGGCTTTTACAGTGTCTACCGCTGGTGAAATTTCGATTAGACAGTTTGCTTCGCTCATTGAACGTAGAATACCTGAACCTTGCTTACCGGTTGTTTTTACTTCAAGCACGCCTGATTCGTTCATTGAGAACACGCCACGGCTGAACTCAGTACGACCTTGACGAGAACGTAATTGCTCAGTCGCTATCGCGTTCGCTTTCACTGGTGTCCAGTTAGTTTGACCTTGTAGCTTGCGGATTGCAGGTTCTACAAAGTTAATGAACGACACCATCACGGCTACTGGGTTGCCAGGTAAACCGAAGAAAGGTTTGTCTTCAATTTTGCCGTAAGCAAGAGGGCGACCTGGACGCATGTTGATACGCCAGAAGTTAATCTCACCCAACTTATCTAACGCGAGTTTGATGTAGTCAGCATCACCAACAGACACGCCACCAGAAGTCAGAACCATATCGGTCTCTAACGACGCAGCATGAAGTACATCCATCATCTTTTGTTCGTCATCTTCGATAATGCCGTAATCAACGATGTCGCAACCTAGCTTTTGAAGCATGCCGATGATAGTGAAACGGTTCGAGTCGTAGATAGAGTTTGGCTTTTGCTCAACGCCCGGTGCCTGAACTTCATCACCCGTTGAGAACACACCCACCTTCACTTTACGCAGAACAGGGCAGGTACCGAAACCTAACGACGCCATCATACCCATTTCTGGTGCTTCGATGCGTGTGCCACGTGTAAAGACAGGTTGGCCAATTTCTAAATCTTCACCGGCCATACGGACATTTTGTCCAACTGAGATTTTCGCATCTGGGAAGCTAACTTTATCGCCATCTTGCACGGCTTGCTCACGCATCACAACAACATCAACGCCATCTGGCATTGGTGCACCCGTCATGATCTTAACAGCTTCACCTTGTTGAACGGTTTTGTCGTAGCTGTGACCAGCCATAACTTCAGCAACAATGTTGTAGCTATCCAATTCAAGATCTTCACTACGAATCGCGTAGCCATCCATTGCAGAATTAGTATTCTGTGGGACGTTGATTGGCGAGATCACATCTTCAGCCAACACACGACCGTAGCCTTGCAGTAATTCAACACTCTCTGTGAGATCAAGCGCGTCAATGCTATCAACAATCTTTTGTTGGCCCTGAGTTACGGTTAAACCTGCTGGAGAGAACGAATCACAACACACCGCGGGCGCTGCGTCTTTTGAAGATGAGCATGACGCTGCTTTGCCTTTTGTAGAGGAAAGGTCAAAGGACTGCGCGTAATCAATGATGAAATCACGAATCGCTTCTAAGTCGTTGATCGCCATTTGAGGTAAGTCAGATTCAACGTGGCTATCAGCAGCAATAGCAATGATGTTGTCATCGTTTTGGTACAACCAAGGTTTACCCACTTCATCACGGTGAAGCTCGATTTTAGGGAAAGCAATGTTCTTACAGCCTTCAACCAAAATCAGATCAAGTGTGTTGGTATCAAAACGAGTCAACAGGTAATCAAAATCGGCTTCTGCTTCTGGAGTCTCAGTCATCATCACATGGCGGTTACGCGAAGCTATCAGCATTTGATTTGCGCCCGCTTTGCGTAAACGGTAGCTGTCTTTGCCCGGCTTATCGACATCAAAATCGTGGTGAGCATGTTTTAGCACACCAACTTTTAAACCCGACTCTGTCAATAAAGGAAGCAGAGCTTCTAATACGGTTGTTTTGCCTGTGCCACTGTAAGCAGCAAACCCCAATAGAGGAAGGTTAGGGCGTTGTTTAGAATCTTTCATTATTGAAGCGTTCCGAATTGGGTGAGTTCTTCTGGCGTGTTGAGATTAACAAAGCAGTTAGGAGAATCGCTAAAATCAACGTATTCCGTGACACACTCTTTGTACAGCAAGATAATTTTACGATCACCACGTTCCAAAAACGCTTCTAACTTTGGTAGAACACGTTTGTGGAATAGGGTGAATACTGGTTGCTTAAATTCGCCATCATGCGCGACAAGAATGTCGCTGTCTTCTTTTACTGCTGCACAAAAACGTTCAACAAGGTCATCACTAATCTGTGGGCTGTCGCAAGGGACAAAGCCGACCCAATCTGTGCTCGCGTTTTTAAGGCCAGCATGAATGCCGCCCAATGGGCCTGGATAGTCAGGGAAAGAATCGGAAACAACCGGTGCAAATGCTTGGTAACTGTCTAAGTTACGGTTGGCATTGATGGTAATGCTGACATCTTGTTGTGACAGCTTGTTAATAACGTATTGAATAAGCGGAGAACCGTTGAGCTCAACGAGTCCTTTATCTTTTCCGCCCATGCGGCTGGCTTGTCCGCCAGCCAAAATAACCCAACTAGTTTGCGTTGGAAGCAGCATAAATATTCTCTTGTGCTTTGTTCTTTTTAATAACTTGCAGAAGCGGTGATTCAGTCAAAGTGTTGTCCTTGATCCACCACTGCTTCTTACACAAATCGGTTAACGCGTTAGTTTGGTGACTTGTAATGACTAAACTCGCGCCTCTCTGAAGAAGATCTTCGGCCATAATCACCAATCTTTCAATAGATTCTTTGTCTAAAGAAGCACTTGGTTCATCCATAAGCAAGATTGAAGGCTTAAGAATCCAAGCACGGGCCATTGCTACGCGTTGGCGCTCACCACCAGACAACACAGAAATGTGCTCATCTGCCAAGGTTTCTAAACCTACCATTCTTAATGCATTAATTATTTGAGCTCGCTTATCTTTTTGACTCTCTTTATTAAAGCGAATGCCATAAGCGACATTTTGGTACACCGAGCCATCAAAAAGGTAAGGGGTTTGGTGGAGATAGATGATGTCTTTAAATTTTAACCGAGGAAACAGGCTATGTTGCCAGCTTTGTGTCGGAGACTGAATACGGCCAGAGCTCGGCTTGATCAATCCTGATAAGATTTTAAGTAGGGTCGTTTTGCCAACGCCATTGTCTCCTTTGAGATAAATGGCATCGTTGGGGCCGATCGACAATTCGGGGATGTGGAACAAAACACGCTCTTTGTAGCGCATTGAAATTTGCTGCGTTGTTATTTTTATACTCATGACAGCGTTCCTAAGTTCTTAAATAGCCTTTTCCTCTCACACTGGAAAGGAAAAAGTTAAGGGCTAATGCCAATGCTAATAACACCATACCGAGGGCGACGCCTTGAGCGAATGCGCCTTTGTGGCTTTCCATGGCGATAGCTGTTGGGATGTTTCTTGTCATCCCCATAATGTTGCCACCCACCATCATTGAACAACCTACTTCTGTGACGATACGAGAGAAGGCAGCAATGGTTGCAGCCAATAGAGGGAAACGAGTTTCCCAAATCAAGGTACACGCGACTCGTGTTGTTGATACGCCAAGAGTGCGCGCTGTTTCTACTGCTCGGCGGTCACTGGCCTGCAGAGCGCCATGCATCATCGCAACTAGGATAGGGAAACAGATCAGCATCTGACCTAGAATCATCGCCTTTTGCGTGAACAGTAATTGCCAATCACCTAAAGGACCAGAACGAGAGAGCATCATGTACATCAACAAGCCAATTACAACAGTCGGTATCGCTTGTAAGGTGTTGATCACCGAAAGCAGCGCCCATTTACCGGGGAATTCGGTGTAAGCCAATAAGAAAGCCATAAGGATTGCAGGAACAATCACTAATGAGATGGCGGACAAAGATACACTGAAGGATACCGCGACGATTTGCCACAATTCGTGGTCAAAACTCACCAGTAGATTCATTGCATCAATCGTTGTTTGCCATAGGGTCATGAAGTATCTCGTTTGAATCGATAATAGGCTTTTATCGGTAGTGTCTGATGTTAATCATAGCTGACACAAACTATTTGAGCCTGTATTGGTCAGCTATTGTTTCTAAGCGTGAATGCCTTTAAAGCAAGACGGTTTTTAAACGTGATTATTTAGGTGGTCTCGTTGACTGTTTAGTTAAGCGTAGCGCTAGTTGGTTAGGGTTAAACCTTCAACGCTACGCTTTACTCACAACCCACGACTCATTTCTTACAACAAGCTATTCTGCGCTTGCAACCAACTATTCTGCGTTTGCAACAAACAGCTGTTTGCCGTGCAGTTTAAAGTCGTTGATCAGTTTCTGGCCTTTAGGGTTAACCAACCAATCACTGAATACTTTCGCTGCTTGGTAATTGATGCTTGGGTAGCGTTCTGGGTTAACAAGAATCACTTGGTAAGGGTTAAATAGGTTCTTGTCGCCTTGGAACAACACTTTAAGGTCAAGTTTGTTTTGGTAAGCCAACCAAGTACCACGGTCTGTCATGGTGTAGCCTTGCATTTCAGACGCCATGTTCAGAGTAGGACCCATTCCTTGACCAACGCTCCGATAGCCGCCAAAGTTTGGCTCCATCTTAGTTTGTGCCCAAATACCCATCTCTTTCTTATGAGTACCAGAGTCGTCCCCACGAGAAACAAACGTCACGTTGTTGTTCGCGATTGCTTTGAACACATCAGCTACTGCTTTTTGAGATTCAATCTTCGCAGGGTCGCTTTGTGGGCCAACGATAACAAAATCGTTGTACATCAGCTTACGAGGTAAAACGCCGTAACCTTTTTCAACGAAGTTCGCTTCAGCTTTTGGTGCGTGAGTCATTACCAAATCAACATCACCGTTTTCACCCATGCGAAGTGATTTACCCGTACCCGCAGCGAGAACATCAACCTTAATACCAGAATCCTTTTCGAACTCAGGCAATAAGTAGTCCAGTAAGCCTGAGTGGTAGGTACTTGTGGTTGTCGCCAATTTGATATGAGTGGTGTCTTCCGCGCTGCTAGCCGTGTAACTGACGATAGATAGAGCTGCAATAGTTAGGGGAATTGCTTTCATTATTATTATGTCCATTCTGTTATAAATGAATGACATGCCTCTATTTTTAAAGGGCTCAAAGAAGGGCATGTGCATAAGACGCTAATTGTTGTAATTAGGAATCTACACCTAATAAGCAAGCTTAATGCCAATAAATAGTGCATCAAATTTCATTAAATTGCTGTTATATCGAACAAAACTGCGTCATTTAGGCTAACAAAATGCATTAAAATATGAGCTAGGACAAAATGTCGCACATTGTCCCTGTCGCACAAAAGGTTAATTGGTACACTCTGTCCCAACTTTCCCCATCGGCTAATCATTATGTCTTTACCTAGTTCACCTGCATCGAACCTCAACCCAAACACATTGACTCAATATCAAGCGTTTTCCGTCTTGGTCGTGGACGATGAAGTAGGGATGCAGGCTATTCTAAAGAAGGCTCTGGGTAAGTTCTTTGGCAAGGTATCGAGTGCAGGATCCGTTGAAGAAGCTGAAATACTGCGTTCGAGCGAACATTTTGATCTCATTGTTCTTGATATCAACCTGCCAGGACGCTCTGGTATTGAGTGGGAAGAAGCGTTTAACGACAACGACAAACGTGCTGATGTTATTTTCATGACTGGCTATGCTGATCTAGAGATGACCATATCCGCGCTTAAGCTTGGCGCTTCAGACTTCATTCTTAAACCTTTCAATTTGGAACAAATGATACAAGCTGTACTACGTTGTATGGATAAGCGCCTTGATCAAAGAATGCAATACGCATTGAAGCGTGATGTTAGCCGTCATATCAAGACCGAGTTAATCGGTAACTCAGATAAAACCAAACAGCTTAAATTGCTGATCAGTCAATTTGCACCCTCTCGAGCATCCGTTCTTATAGAAGGTGAGTCAGGTACAGGTAAAGAGCTAGTTGCACGTGGTGTACATGAAGCGAGTAAACGCACAGGCCCATTTGTGCCAATCAACTGTGGCGCAATCGCCCCAGAACTTCTTGAAAGTGAACTATTCGGGCATACCTCTGGCGCATTTACCGGCGCGAAGAAAAACCGTGAAGGTCTATTCAGAGTCGCAAGTGGTGGCACCTTGTTCCTCGACGAAATTGGGGAAATGCCACTACCAATGCAAGCAGCGTTGTTGCGTGTGTTAGAGCAACGCACTATTCGTCCAGTCGGTAGCGAGAAAGAAATTGCCGTTGACGTACGAGTAGTGGCGGCGACTAACCGAAACCTTCAACAAGAGGTCGAAAAAGGGCACTTCCGTCGCGATCTATTCTACCGACTCAATGTCCTTAAAATCGATGTTGTGCCATTGAGAGAGCGTCCATCCGATCTAATAGAGCTTGTTCCGTATTTCACTCGTCTTTTAGCAAGTGAACTTAGTGTACCGGTTCCAAACTGGGCGCATGAAGACATCTTGGCGATGAATGAATACGAATGGCCGGGAAATATTCGCGAACTCAAGAACCTAGTCGAAAGGTGCATTCTTTTAGACAAGCCACCAGCGCACTATTGGCGCGAAATTAATGGCGATCCTGCGCCCACCAGTATTTCAGTGACGGTGTCACATGGAGCGGAAATACCAAACTTGAATAACGTAGACGCTGCAGAAGGTTATCCCAACACTTGGACACTCAAAGAAGTAGAGAAATCTCATATCGAGCAACTGGTGAGTTTTCATGATGGTAATAAATCCGCAGCTGCAAGAGACCTCGGCGTTGCACGGAAAACGCTAGAGCGTAAATATAAAGATTGGAACACAGAAGGCTCTGAATATGCCGATTAGACGTCATTGGTGGTCAAAGTGGACGTTCCGGTTCAAAACCATGGTGCGTTATCGTCTGTTATTTTTGACGTCAGCGCCGATCATTTTAACTTTATGCGCTTTGGTTGCGATCACTTTGTATTGGTCTGTTCACTATACGTGGCAGGGGGCTTTGATCGATGTTGATGAGCGTTTGGATGTTGCCGACAACAGTATCCATCTAATTCAAAATCAACAGGCCTATAACGTTCAAGCATTCGCTGAGTCTTATAACTTTCGAATCAAACTTACGAGTGATATTTCAAAGGAAGAGCTCACTCGTTGGGTTTCTGAAAACAAATCTCGCTACGAGCTCGACTTTTTGCGCTGGAGAAGTGTTGAGAGCATGGGGAAAAAGCGTGAATACCTCGACCTGACACGCAAAGAATCGTTCTTTAGTGTATTGAGCCAAAATGAACTCAACGATTTAGACCAAAACCTTGCAAGGCAAGCCGAAGTCCCAATGCTCAATAATCAAAACGTTGAAACTCGAGGTTTACTTAGCCGCACTGTTGTGTCAATTCGAGACAAGAATGATCACGTTATTGGTTTTCTTGATGGCGGGATCCTACTTAACAACAGCACACAGTTAGTTGATCAGATCAGCAACTTGATCTATCCACAACGTGATGGTTTTAATCGCCGCATTGGCACGGTTACCGTATTCCTTGATGATCTGCGTGTCAGCACCAATGTGCCATTGAGCAGTGAAGACAGTGCAGGGCGCGCAATTGGTACTCGCGTTTCTCATGAGGTTCATTCAAAAGTATTGAATCAAGGGCAAAAGTGGTTAGACCGAGCATATGTTTACGACGCTTGGTACATCACCGCTTACCAACCAATCCACGACCAGTTTGATAACGTTATTGGCATGCTTTATACCGGCTATCTAATCTGGCCACTCGTAGAGACGTATCTGACTAACCTTGGTGAAATCAGCATCACCATCATATTACTGCTGTTAGCTTCAGGTTTGATCGTACACCGTGGTGCTCGCGATCTTTTCAACCCAATTGAACGCATCCATAAAGTCGTAAAGCTAGTCCAAATGGGGCAAGACAAGCGAATCGGTACGTTGGGTTTGGATGATCAACATGAACTTACGTTGCTTGCGAAACAGTTCGACAAAATGTTAGATCTGCTCCACGAGCGTAATCAAGAGATTCAACAAGCTGCGTCTGAACTCGAATGTAAGGTTCATTCTCGTACTGCCAGTTTAAAAGAGAAAACGGAAGAACTCGAACTGCACATCCAGCTTCTCAACCAAGCTAGAGATAAGCTGGTGGTCAACGAGAAATTAGCCGCATTAGGTGAGTTAACCGCAGGTATTGCCCATGAGATTAATAACCCAACGGCGGTGATTCTTGGCAATGTTGAACTAATGAAGTTTGAACTCGGCGATGAAGTGGGCCGTGTAGACGAAGAAGTCCACGCGATCATGGAGCAGATCGACCGAATCCGAAACATCACACGAAGCTTACTTCAATACAGCCGACACGGTGGTGTACAAGACGAAATTACTTGGCAACATATCAATCCAATTGTCGATGAAAGTATTACACTCGTAAAAACAGGCGCAAAAAAGAAAGGCATTGTGTATGTCTCGCAATTGAATGCTAAAACCTCAGTCGAAGTGAACCGAAACCAATTGCTGCAAATTCTAGTAAACCTGCAAATGAACGCGATTCACGCGATGGACGGACAGGGCACATTGACTATCTCGAGTGAAGATTGGGTTGAAAATGGAGTATCTCATGGGGCTATTGTTCATGTTGAAGATGAAGGCTGTGGTATTAAGGAAGAACAACTGAAACGTATATTCTCGCCTTTCTATACCACCAAAAGAGACGGCACAGGCTTAGGTTTGTCCGTTTCTCAAAGTATTTTGAGCCAAACTGGCGGCGAAATACGAGTTGAATCCGAAGTAGGTAAAGGAAGTCGCTTTAGTATCTATCTTCAGCAAAAAGCCACACCGCAGTTATTAGTGTCTAACCTTTAGTCGTTCATAACGCGAATAGAAAAACACCTCCGCACTTAAGATAAGTTCGGAGGTGTTTTTATTTATGGCCCGTTATTTCAAACAATTACAAGCCATGTCGAACAATTACAAGCGTCTAAAATATGAAAAGCCTAATGCGCTGCCACTGAAATCTTCGGTGGGTTGATGTTGTGCTTCTTAAATTCTTTCATCACACGCAGGGTAATGTCGGTTTCAAACAATTTCTCATACGCGGTGTCCACCACATAAGCCTTACACGTCAACTGTATCGCTAGGTAGTTGTCGGTAATCGTCTGTTTAACCAGAACTGTTACAGGCTTTGGCAAGTGTATGTAACGACTTGAAGACGCGGCTTCTTGAATCAGGTCGCGGGCTAGGGTGATGTCTTCATTCATACCGACGTAAAATGGAATCACCACTTGCATGTCCAATGCGCCATAGTTACCACTGGTGGTCACTTCATTTAAGAACTTGTTGTTCGGAATAGTAATGATGTCATCGTTCAGGGTTCTCATTCGTACCGAACGTAAACCAATGGTGATGATGTCGCCGTAGTTGCCTTCGAACGTGACGCGGTCACCAACCTGAAAGGGTCTGTCAATCATCACAGTGATGCCGGCGATAAACGATGCTGCCAAGTCTTTAAGCGCAAAGCCGACCGACACGGCGAGGGTACCACCAATCAAAGCTAAGATTTGGTCGTTGATTCTAAAACTCATCATGAACACGATAAGACCGGTGCTCACGTAGATAAAGAACTGAGTAAACGATTGCAGCTTTTGTAGCAGCATTCGATATTGCACGAACTGACTACCAAAACTGGTCACTAACGAATTGATGAACTTAAGCAACAACCACATTGCGGCAATAACGATCATGGAAAAGAACACGCCGCTCCATCGCACCAAGCTCGCTATCTTAGAGATATTTTCTACGTTGGCTAACTCTTCCGTCGCAAAGGTCGGGAAACTGACAGCACTTGCCAAGCCAACAAATAGTAGGATAAATAACTTCTTCATTTTACTTCACCAGTAGATGTTGACGATCAAGAACGTTAGTAATGTGGCGGAACCAGTGCTCGGAAATTCGAGCCTTTTCTTCATGCCAACCAATATAACCACGGCTTTCAAAGTAACGCAGGATCCCCGTTATCTCTGCCGTGCTCAGCTGTGTACATTCAGACAACACTTCTGGAGAAGCGATTTCCAGTTGTACAATAGAACGAAGTACAGCCAACATAGGTTTCGGCATATTCTCTAGTTCCTGCGCTTCAGGGACATGGAATAAACGTACTACCGCTTGATCTGTCTCTTTATTTCGGTTCAAAGAGAGCCTAAAGAATCGCAGCGCAACGGTAGGGTTGCCATCAGAGTAGTGCCACAAAATTCGATAGAAACCTTGGCGTGCACGTTCTTCTTCACTCATATCATCTTGGTCCCATTGCTTAGGGACCACTAAGCCATCAAAAGACAGCGGCTTCTCAAGCTCCGTATTGATACGGCTATTTAGAAGTTCACCCACTTGTTTCTCTGTCCAACGCGGAAGGAAGCACACCAAATCAAACAGCAGACGCTCACCACGCGCTCTATCCACAAATCGCCAACTTGATTTGGCGATCGATATCACGACACGGTGGTTCTTTTTAGAACGACGCAGAAGGTTGGTCAAACGAATCAAATCAGACAGACCGCCAACCATTGGTTTCACCAGTCGTTGAGCGTTATCTATCGCGATAAGGTAAGTGGTATTGCTCTTACGAAGGTGCGCTAATATTTGAATTTCAGTTGCTTCTTCTTCCAAGCCAATGCTCACGGCTAAATGCGCTAAGAGCTCTTGGTAACCCGCGTAAGGGCAGCTTACATATACGGGCTCAGCGTTAGATACTTTGTGCAGCAAGGTATAAAGCAGCGTTGTCGCGCCCACACCACGCTCACCTGAAACAATACAGATAGCCGGGCTGTCTGACATCAAGTAGCGAGACAGTTGCTTAACCTCGTCACCGGCATAGTCAATTAACGTACTGTCTATATTACCTGGCAGAATGTATTCATAGGTTTGATCGCCTTTGATTCGAACCAAGTTTTGCTGATTCTTATCGAGATCTGACTGCTTAGCCACTTCGATTCTAAACAGATACGCCAAAGCTTGGCTAAACAGCGTGTAGTTAGACAGAAGGGCCATAATTCGGTGTTGGAGGTTGTAAACGCTCAGCCACACGATACCAATGGCTGTCGCCAATATATTAAGTATGAACGTACCCTTACGGTTTACCGCCCAATTCACCCATACCGGACGTTCAGAAATGTGTTGAAGTGTATCGAAGACCTTCGCTCTCCATAACCTGAGCACTGAAACCGTAACCAATAAAAACCAGAAAAACAGAGCACTATATATCCAACTATAAATCGTGCCTTTGCCTAGCGTAATACTTGATATTTGCAGAATCACACCCGCAACAATGAAGCTCCATACATAACGGCGAATAGTCGATAGGCGCAGCGCAATCACTTCATGATTGGATGTACGACCCAAACGATAAGCAAATTCCAAAATAAAGCTGATGGCAATCGACCCACCTAGAATCCACCAGGTGAAGATCTCAAGGAAAATCAGGTGTTGTAGGCTAGGGATGCTGGAAAGCACTCTTAGTGAAAGCGTAATCGCGATTAACCAAGCAATCGCACGATCAGCGCGGCTGATGTACCAGATCACACGCACTAAGAAAGGAGGGTTCGTTTTCGCTTCAAGAAAATTAATTCTGAACAATTCGATTAAGCGAGTGCTGTTAGCAAGCCACCAC
This sequence comes from Vibrio sp. 1F253, assembly GCF_041439295.1. NCBI lineage: Bacteria > Pseudomonadati > Pseudomonadota > Gammaproteobacteria > Vibrionales > Vibrionaceae > Vibrio > Vibrio sp. 1F253. The sequence continues at coordinate 55,568 of NZ_JBGONU010000016.1, forward strand.
ACTAAACCGAAATAGATGAACAACACTTTTAACGACGCACCAATCACAGGTACGGGCGAAATAAAGATATCGTTAACTAACGCCTTGAAGCTTCGGATTTGGAAGTATGCAAGATACTCAATATTGAGCTTAGTTAATTCCCATTCTTGCTTAAACTGGGTAACACCATAAGGGCCAAAACCGGTTAAGCGCTCTTTGTTCGCAGAGTTCGTCTGCTCTAGAAGATGTTGTTTACTGACGTTTAAGCTATTCAAAGTGACGTAACTGGTTTGAACCTCAAACCATTGATCGACGTCGTTGTTATCTCTATAAGCTTTTATCTGTTGCTCGAAGATTTTGATTTCCTGCTTTTGAACTCGCAGAACTTCAGCTAACAAGATATTGACTTGGCGTCGGTCCGACGGCTCCATAAAGAGGGGATCGGGTAACGAATCAACTCGAGCATCGAGGTCAACAGCAGAATCGGATACCTGCGGCTGAGATTGTAAGTCATATTCCAAGTTGGCATGACTAGGCCATGAGAGAATGGCTAAAGTGAGGAGTAAGAAGCGCGATAGTGAACGCATAAAAGTCTCTTAGAATTATGAGGTTAGGATTACTATAGTTAGATAATCTTACTTTGTGAAATCCAACCCCGTATCGGGGGCGAGTACTTTATTCCTGTTTCGATCGATTTTGTCATGAAATTGTCAGGGATTAGGCTAGTCTTGGCTATGTCTGTGCCTGCTTTGATCGGGTTGGTTTTACTGTAACTAATCAGCATACGATATATTCAATGGTCGGCATGATTTGGGACGTTATATCTCTCCCATTTTAGGGCGCCGTTTGATATTTTGTTTTCCCTGAAAATCAGCGGCTTTTCGTCGATAAATAGAAAATCAAAAGTGTGAGTCAGCTCAAACTATGATTTGGTTGGGTTATCACTCACTTAATAGCGGGTAATTGCAATCAAGACTTGCAGTTAAAGCCCCGAACAAGTAACGTTGCGGCGTTTTTCACATTAAAAAGGTAACGGCATTGATCTCCACAGCAAATATCACCCAACAATTCGGCGCTAAGCCACTTTTCGAAAATATTTCAGTTAAGTTCGGCGAAGGCAACCGCTACGGTTTAATCGGCGCGAATGGCTGTGGTAAATCGACGTTCATGAAGATCCTATCTGGTGAACTTGAGCCAAGTGCTGGTAACGTAAGCTACGATCCAAACGAGCGCGTAGCTAAACTAAACCAAGACCAATTTGCTTACGAAGAATTCACGGTAATCGACACGGTTATCATGGGTCACAAAGAACTTTGGGCTATTAAGCAAGAGCGTGACCGCATTTACTCTTTGCCTGAAATGAGCGAAGAAGACGGCATGAAGGTAGCTGATCTTGAAGTTCAGTTCGCTGAAATGGACGGTTACATGGCAGAAGCGAAAGCGGGTGAGCTTCTTCTTGCGGTAGGTATTGAAGAATCTATGCACTTCGGTCTAATGAGCGAAGTAGCACCAGGTTGGAAACTTCGTGTTCTATTGTCTCAAGTACTGTTTGCAGACCCGCATATCATGCTTCTTGACGAACCAACGAACAACTTGGACATGGACACCATCAAGTGGTTGGAAGATACGCTAAACCAACGTAACTGCACAATGATCATCATTTCGCACGACCGTCACTTCCTAAACTCTGTTTGTACACACATGGCTGACCTTGATTACGGCGAACTTCGTCTATTCCCTGGTAACTACGATGAGTACATGACAGCTGCGACTCAAGCTCGTGAGCGTCTACTGTCTGACAACGCTAAGAAGAAAGCACAAATTGCTGAACTTCAAACGTTCGTATCTCGTTTCTCTGCTAACGCATCTAAAGCGAAGCAAGCAACGTCTCGTGCTAAGCAGATCGATAAGATTCAACTAGACGAAGTTAAAGCATCTAGCCGTCAAAACCCATTCATCCGTTTCGAACAATCTAAAGAACTATTCCGTAATGCACTTGTGGTTGAAAACCTATCTCAAGGTTTTGAAGAAGACCTATACAACAAGTTCGACGGTATTTTTGAAGTAGGTGAGCGTGTTGCTATCATCGGTGAGAACGGTGTGGGTAAAACAACGCTACTTAACACACTAGCTGGCGCTCTTGAGCCACGTACTGGTGAGTACAAGTGGTCTGAAAACTCAAACATCGGTTACTACGCTCAAGATCACGCACACGATTTCGAGACAGACATGAACTTGTTTGATTGGATGAGCCAATGGCGCCAAGAAGGCGAAGACGAGCAAGTTGTTCGTGGCTTCCTAGGTCGTATGCTATTTGGTCAAGACGACATTAAGAAATCTGTAAAGGTTATCTCTGGTGGTGAACAAGGTCGTATGCTTCTTGGTAAGATCATGATGCACAAGCCAAACATCCTGCTTATGGATGAACCAACGAACCACATGGATATGGAATCTATCGAAGCGCTTAACTTGGCTCTTGAGAACTACAAAGGCACATTGTTCTTCGTATCTCACGACCGTGTATTCGTAGACTCGCTTGCAACTCGTATCCTTGAAATCAAAGATGGCAAAATCAACGATTTCCGCGGTACTTACGCAGAATTATTGAAAGCACGCGGCTAAGCTTTAAGTTAGCCTTAGTTTTCAACTCAATGCGTTGGAAATTAAGCTATCAGCTATAAACCGAAAATTAAAAATTAAAAACGCCGTCATACTGAAAAGCATGACGGCGTTTTTGTATCTTGTATCTAGCTAAGTTTCTATGTATCTATCCTTGAAGGGTCACTAACTCTTTACATCAGAACTTTACAATTAGAAGCGGTTAGTGAATCACCAATCGAACTTACGCTTTTTTCCGACTGCTGATTATTCACCTTTCACATCAAAATCAATCTTCTCTGCGCCAGTGAACACTTGGAAACGCAGGCCTTTAGCACGAGCAATGGTTGTGATACCAAATTGCTGAGCCAAATCTAAACCCATTTGCGTTACGCCTGAACGTGATAACAGAACAGGAATACCCATCTGCGCCACTTTGATGACCATTTCAGAAGTCAGGCGGCCAGTAGTGTAAAAAATCTTATCTTCACCAGACTCTTTGTTAAGCCACATCTCACCAGCCAACGTATCTACCGCATTGTGACGGCCAACATCTTCAACAAACGATAGAACCTTGTCGTCTTTGCAAACAGCGCAACCATGTACCGCGCCAGCTTTCTTGTAGGTGTCGTTGTAATGAGTCAGTGCTTCTAAAGCCGTGTAAATTTCAGATTGCTTAATTTTGGTCTGAGGCACTTGGTAATCTTCCAACTGCTTCATCACGTTACCAAACATGGTGCCCTGACCACAGCCAGAGGTCACCGTCTTCTTCTTAAGCGCTTGCTCAAGCTGGCTCGTATCTTCATTGGTAATGACCGCTGCAGAGCTGGTTTCCCAATCGATGATGATAGATTCAACTGCTTCAGAGTCAGAAAGGAAGCTTTGGTTCTTCAAATAACCCAAGACTAAAGATTCAGGACGCGAGCCGAGCGTCATCAGGGTTACGATCTCTTTCCAGTTCAACATGACGGTAAGAGGGCGTTCACAAGCGATCTGTTTGGTTAGCTTCTCACCATATTCATCAAACACTTCAACTTCGATTGTTTGAAGTGGGTTTTCACTAGTTTTTATTATGTTTGGTTTTACCACAGTCACGTCCTACTTAATGAGATAGCGATTTAAAGAGATAAGAAGTTAACAAGAGGGTCTAACGCCGATCTTGTTCATCGATTCTTTAACTCATGCTTAAAGCAAATCTTATTCCAAAATAACGGGTATTCAGGAAAACATGAAGCATTTGATTAAAATAGCGCAAAATATGGGAGTTCACCGAGTGGAGTTGTATGAAATAACCAGTATCGACTAACGTTAAGTGACAACTTGATAACGAACATTGTAGATGTGCTATTGGAGTTAACCTGTATTGGCGTGTTTATTGCTTGATAGCGCTTATAGGATTGAGCTAAGTACAAAATGTCCTAAGCACATTCAGGCCAAAGAAAATCAATTGGGTGAAGTATGTCTGAGATAAAAGAATTCAAAGAACAATACGAAAAAACAGAAGCAGCTTGGCCAATAGGTGTCCAAAGAATAGAGAAAGAGATCAAAACAGGTATCTGGGTAACCACTCAATGGGAATTGAAGGGGTTTGAACTGTCACCAGAAGATGACGCCCAAGACGTTTGTTTACTTCAGTTACACAAAGACGAACGTACTGACTACCGTTTCAATTTAAGCTCCCAACAACCAAAGCTTTTCTTAGTAATGGATAATGTCGATTCTGATGTTAAGCCCGTCATTCAGTTACTTACTGCCTCACAAACCGTTGCAGGGCAATACATGGACGGTGACAACCAAGTACTTTCCTACGACATTCCTTTGCCCGTACAGGCTTGGATGGAAGCGTTCATCGGTCGTCATGGCGAGTTATTAGAAACAAGACGTAAGAAACGCAAAGGCGCGGGAAGATCAAATGGCAACTAACTTCTTTAGCCGTTGGTCTCAACGAAAGCTTGATGGACCCACTGACGAACCTTTGGAAGTAGAGCAAACACTGGAAGCACCAGAACTCACTTCTTCTGATTCTTCATCTTCTGAGATTTCGTCTGCTGAGCTTTCGTCTGAAATGGAAGCAGCACCTCAGTCTATAGAGAGTGAAGCTTTAGAAACCAATGAAGACGTTCATGTTGCTGACGTTCAAGATCCCGCACCAGAAGCCACTGAAGATTTGTCTGTTGCCCAATTATTGGTATCAGAAGCCTCTGAAAGCGTAAAAAAAGCGGCATTGCGTAAACTATTCCTCTCAGAAGAGTTCAACGTTCGTGATGGTTTAGATGATTACGACGACGATTACAGCAATTTAAAGTCTCTGTCTGAAGGAGTTGCAGAAGCTCTTCGCGATTGGGTAAAAGACAAGACAGAAGAAGACACAGTAAACGAACCTGAACAAGCCGCTGATAATGAAGAAGAAACTTTGATTGATGAGGTTGATGACTCTATTAATGAAGCTGAAGAGACCGAGTCAGAACTCAGTGAAAGTGACGAAATTGCGGGTGAAGAAAGAGGACTGTATAAAAACACAGTGGCCGATAATAAAGCTACAATGTCAGACGAAGCTGACCTGACAGAGGTGGGACAAAATATACCACACAAATAATAGGTACATTTTGACTAAACACTCAATGAACCGCTTGCGACAAAATGTCCCAAGCGGTTTTTTTATACGTACAATAAACGCTACAAAGCATTAAAGTACTGATACATAAGGATTATTAAATTGGCATGGCATTTGCTAAATAACGTTCATTATCAACTTTTTTGTAGATAGACGAGTTCATGGTCTAACGAATGGCACACTAGCTAAAGAGTTAGTTGTTAACGGATTACTCAGCAAGTTCTCTATCGCTTACTACAATGAAGGTTGAACAGATTATCCATGTCCATAGATGGAACTGAGCAATGCTTAAACAATTATTAGAACAAGCAACTTCAAATAACGCTAAAGCAAGACTGTATGCATTTGAAAATACAGTAGAGTTAACAAATCTGATTCCACCTACTGTTAGCTACGAAAGCGGCGGTAATACACTTGTTATTGGTCCAACTGCGATCATTGAAAGTGCTGCGGCGCAATTACCTCAATTAACGAGCTTAACCTTATTGTCAACTGACGGCGAAAAGGGCACAAACCCAGAACTGTACTTCGCGAATTCGGTTCAAGTATCGGGTTTCCTCGGCACGTTTGAAGTCGTGATTGAGAGTAAAGGCACATCAAGCAACTTGGCAAAAGTGGCGATTAATCACGATTGTTTCGATGTGGTTTTAGACCTTTGTCTGAATAGTTGCATGACTGAAGAAGTACCTGTTCCTGGTTATTACCCAGTAGGGCGAGGCTATCCAAAACTGGCGGAAGCACTGGAAGAGATTCCAACGCTAATGGGCACGTTCGATAAGCCTAAGTTCTTCCGTTTAGACACCGACCTTTGTACGCACAGTTCACGTGGCGTTAAAGGCTGTGAGCGTTGTGTTGATGCTTGTCCTGCTGGCGCACTATCAAGTGAAGGCTCAGACAAGACAGGTCACAAGATCGAGATTAACCCTTACCTATGTCAGGGCGTTGGGACTTGTGCAACAAGCTGTCCTACAGAAGCGATTACCTATGCGCTTCCAAATCCTGACGATACGCAAAAGTTCATTGAACGTACGCTAGCTAACTATGAACATGCAGGCGGTCTGGACCCAATCGTACTTATCTGTAGCTCACGTCATGAAACTTACAACGTGATGGCTCTTAAAGCGCTACCAGATAACGTGATTCCAATCGTTGTTGAAGAATTGCCTTCTATTGGTATTGATACTTGGTTTGCAGCGTTAGTGAATGGCGCAACTCAGGTTCTGTTTGCTGCTTCTCGCTTTATGCCAGAGACGATCATTCGTGTCCTAAATAACGAAGTAGGGAGCGCTCAAGAGTTACTAGACCAAATCGGTGTTCCAAAAGAAACCATCGATATACTGTATTTAGAATCTCTACGTGAAGGTCCTCCAACTCTGTGCGTTGATTCATTCGATCTTGCACTTGGTGATCTTCAAGGCAATAAACGTCAACGCCTATTCACAGCACTTGATGCTATGTCTTCATCTCGAATTCCAGTTGAAAACATTGTTGAGCTTCCTTCGAATGCGCCATATGGCACAGTTTCGTGTGAAAGCAAAGATTGTACTTTGTGTATGAGTTGTGTGGCAGTTTGTCCTACACGTGCTCTTCATACCGATGGCGCGTCTCCATCACTTAAGTTTGTAGAACAAGACTGTATTCAATGTGGTCTGTGTGAAAAAGCGTGTCCTGAAAATGTTCTGACTCTAACGCCTCGTATGAACTGGGTGAAAGAAGAACGTCAAAAGGCTGTTGTGATTCATGAAGAGAAAGCAGCGGAATGTATTCGTTGTCATAAGCCATTCGCACCGCAGTCTATGATTGACATGTTACAAAACAAGTTACGCGGTCACTCTCATTTTTCAGACGAATCAGCAATCAACCGTATTGCGATGTGTGAAGACTGCCGTGTGATAGATATGTTTGATTCGATGGCTCAAGACCCATTGAAACAACTGAAATACTAGGAGTTGGCATTGGAAACGAATTTAGATCAAGAACAGACACTAAGAACTGAAATCTATTTGGTTCTTTCTGCATTGTTTCGTAGCGCACCTTCTGAAGAGGTGATTGATTTTCTAAAGACGCTAGACATTGAAGCGTCTGAGAGCGCAATGCAAAAAGCTTGGATTGCCATTCAACAAGCGGCAACGGAATCAAATCGCGAAGCATTAGAAGACGAATATCAAGACCTGTTCATTGGCATTGGCCGTGGAGAGATTGTTCCATTTGGTTCTTGGCATAGAACTGGCGCCATGATGGAAAAACCACTGGCAGAAATTCGTCATGATTTAGAGCTTTTAGGCATTGAGCGTGATGATCAAGTGAAAGAGCCAGAAGATCATATTGCTGCATTGTGTGAAGTAATGGCGATGCTAACCAATGAAGAAGACGCGCTTCAACAAGCCGTTTTTAATAAGCACCTTGGTCCTTGGTTCAACTCTTTTACGCGTCAGCTTGAAAGTGCAGAAAGTGCGAACTTCTACAAATCAGCAGCTCAGCTGTGTGAAGCATTCCTAACGCTAGAGCAAGTGCGTTTTAGCGTTAATACCAAAAGCAGTAAGCATAAATTAAAGATTGATGTGAAAAACGTCACTGATTACGAGTAATCGAGCAGTACGCGATTATATCGATAGAGGGGCATTAAGCCTCCAAAAAGATCTACCGCAAGGTAAGGAAGCAATGATGAAAGATAATAAAGAAATAAACACAAGCCGTAGGGACTTACTCAAAGGCTTAACAACTGCAGCCGTAGCGGGTGCCGTTGTCGCTGGAACAACGAAGGTGGCAACTGCTTCAGAAACGGTTGAAATGCCGAAAGAAGATGTGAAGAAGACGGGCTATCGTGAAACGCAACATATTCGCGATTACTACGACACACTTTAGGAGATAACGGATGAAACTTGTCAAACGCTCCGATAGTGTGAGCAAAGAAACCAATCAGCTAGGCGTGTCTAGACGTGCCTTCATGAAAAATACTTCATTGGCTGCTGGTGGCGCAGTAGTAGGCGCAAGTCTATTCGCACCGGGCATGATGAAGAAAGCACAGGCTAAACCTGTCGATCCAGAAGCGAAAACAGAAGTGAAACGTACTATCTGTTCTCACTGTTCTGTGGGTTGTGGTATCTACGCTGAAGTTCAAAATGGCGTATGGACAGGTCAAGAACCTGCATTCGATCACCCATTTAATGCTGGTGGACACTGTGCGAAAGGTGCAGCACTGCGTGAGCATGGCCACGGTGAACGTCGTCTTAAGTACCCAATGAAATTGGAAGGCGGTAAGTGGAAGAAGCTTTCTTGGGAACAAGCGATTGAAGAGATCGGTAACAAGGCGCTAGAACTTCGTAAGGAATCTGGCCCTGATTCAGTTTACTTCCTAGGTAGTGCAAAACACAGTAACGAGCAAGCTTACGCATTCCGTAAAATGGCGTCGCTTTGGGGCACGAACAACGTTGACCACCAAGCGCGCATTTGTCACTCAACCACAGTAGCCGGTGTTGCAAACACTTGGGGTTACGGTGCGATGACAAACTCGTTCAATGACATGCACAACTGTAAGTCGATGCTGTTCATTGGTTCGAACCCTGCAGAAGCTCACCCGGTTGCGATGCAACACATCCTAATCGCGAAAGAGAAGAACAACTGTAAGATCGTTGTTGCGGATCCTCGTCGTACGCGTACTGCTGCGAAATCTGATCACTATGTTTCTCTTCGCCCAGGTTCAGACGTTGCGTTTATCTGGGGTGTGTTATGGCATGTCTTTGCTAACAAATGGGAAGACCAAGAATTCATCCGCCAACGTGTATTCGGCATGGACGAGATCCGTGAAGAAGTTGCGAAGTGGAGCCCTGCTGAAGTTGAGCGTGTTACTGGCGTAAGCGAAGAAGACGTTTACCACACAGCAAAACTGCTTTCTGAAAACCGTCCGGGTTGTATCGTTTGGTGTATGGGTGGTACTCAACATACTACAGGTAATAACAACACACGTGCTTACTGTGTACTTGAGCTTGCGCTAGGTAACATCGGTAAATCAGGTGGCGGTGCAAACATTTTCCGTGGTCACGATAACGTACAAGGCGCAACTGACCTTGGCGTACTATCAGACACACTACCGGGTTACTACGGCTTGTCTGAAGGTTCTTGGCGCCATTGGTCTAAAGTTTGGGATATCGACTTTGACTGGGTTAAAGGGCGATTTGACGACAACGCATACGGTGGTCAAAAACCAATGAACAGTGCAGGTATTCCTGTCTCTCGTTGGGTTGATGGCGTACTTGAAGACAAAGACAAGATTCGTCAGCGCGAAAACATCCGTGCCATGTTCTACTGGGGTCACGCGGTGAACTCTCAGACTCGTGGTCCAGAGATGAAGAAGGCGATGCAGAAGCTGGATATGATGGTTATCGTTGACCCATACCCAACAGTTGCAGCAGTAATGAACGATCGTACTGACGGCGTTTACTTGCTTCCAGCAACCACTCAATTTGAAACCTACGGCAGTGTAACGGCATCAAACCGTTCTCTACAGTGGCGCGACAAGGTTGTTGATCCTCTGTTCGAATCTAAGCCTGATCACGAAATCATGTACCTTCTTTCTAAGAAGCTTGGTTTCTCTGATCAACTGTTCAAAAACATCCGTGTTGAGAACAACCAACCATTGATTGAAGACATCACTCGTGAATTCAACAAAGGTATGTGGACGATCGGCTATACAGGTCAAAGCCCAGAACGTTTGAAAGAACACCAACAAAACTGGCACACGTTCCACAAAACAACGCTTGCTGCAGAAGGCGGTCCAGCGAATGGCGAAACTTACGGTCTGCCTTGGCCATGTTGGGGCAACCCAGAAATGAAACACCCAGGGACGCATATCCTTTACGATACATCTAAACCGGTTGCTGAGGGCGGCGGTAACTTCCGTACTCGTTTCGGTGTCGAATTTGAAGGTCAAAGCCTATTGGCTGAAGACAGCTACTCAAAAGGCAGCGAAATCAAAGATGGTTACCCAGAGTTCAGTGACAAACTGCTGAAACAACTGGGGTGGTGGGACGACCTAACAGCAGAAGAAAAAGCCTCTGCTGAAGGCAAAAACTGGAAGACTGACGTTTCTGGTGGCATCCAGCGTGTGGCTATCAAGCACGGTTGTATTCCTTTTGGTAACGCGAAAGCGCGTGCGATTGTTTGGACATTCCCAGACCGCGTACCACTGCACCGTGAACCACTTTACACACCACGTCGTGATCTAGTCGCTGACTACCCAACGTGGGATGACAAGGAAGCAATCTTCCGTGTTCCTACGTTGTACAAATCAATTCAAGACCAAGACAAGTCTGCTGAATACCCAATCATTCTGACTTCTGGTCGTCTGGTTGAGTACGAAGGTGGTGGTGAAGAAACACGTTCAAACCCATGGCTAGCTGAACTTCAACAAGAGATGTTTGTTGAAGTGAACCCGAAAGACGCAAACGACATTGGCTTCAAAGATGGCGATGATGTTTGGGTTGAAGGTGCAGAGAAAGGCCGCATCAAAGTGAAAGCGATGGTTACTCGTCGTGTTAAACCGGGTTTAGCGTTCTTGCCGTTCCACTTCGGTGGTAAGTTTGAAGGTGAAGACTTACGTTCTAAATACCCAGAAGGCTCTGATCCTTACGTTATTGGCGAAGCTGCCAATACAGCAACCACATATGGTTACGACCCTGTCACGTTGATGCAGGAAACGAAAGTAACCCTTTGTAATATTCGTAAAGCGTAAGGAGTCTTAAAATGGCTAGAATGAAATTTCTTTGTGACACCAAACGTTGTATCGAATGTAACGGTTGTGTCACTGCATGTAAGAACGAAAATGATGATGCTCTGGAATGGGGTATTCAACGTCGCCGCGTTGTGACACTGAACGATGGTGAACCGGGTGAAAACTCTATCTCAGTCGCATGTATGCACTGTACTGATGCCCCTTGTATGGCAGTTTGCCCAGCAGACTGTTTTGAACATACAGAAGACGGCATCGTACTTCACAATAAAGATCTATGTATCGGTTGTGGTTACTGCTTGTTTGCTTGTCCGTTTGGCGCACCTCAATTCCCTAAACAGGAAGCCTTTGGTGAGCGCGGTAAAATGGACAAATGTACCTTCTGTGCTGGCGGCCCTGAAACAGAACCGGGTTCTGTGGAAGAGCGTCAGAAGTACGGTGCGAACCGTATTGCTGAAGGCAAGCTACCAATGTGTGCTTCGCTTTGTTCAACAAAAGCGCTGCTTGCAGGTGATGCTGAGCAAGTCTCTGATATCTTCCGTCAGCGTGTAGTAGAACGCGGTGCGAAAGGTGCTGGTTGGACAGACGGCAACGACCTTTCTTACGATGCGATGAAGAGCTAGTTAGGAGAGACATATGCTTACAATGTTTAAGCGTCTCTTCCTTGTTGTGCTGCCGATGTTGGCAGCACTAACAATGCTGTCTCCTTTGAGTCATGCATCTGAGACGAACTCATCACAAACTCAATCGAGCTCTGCTGAAAGAGAAATCACACAACTTGCTGGCGCTGATTTTTGGCGACAAGTAAGAAACGGTGAGGAAGGTTACACCACATCTCAATCGGCTGAGCACGGTGTGTTAATCAGTACGCCCGGGCAAACGTGGTACATATTGAAAGAGAAGTGGATGTCGCCAGCCGGCGCAGTTGCTATCTTTGGCAGTATTGCTTTCGTTACTCTAATGTACGTTGTGATTGGCCCATTAATGCTGAGTGCGCCAAGAACTGGCCGTAAGATCAAGCGTTGGTCTCGACTGGATCGTGCGTTGCACTGGAGCATGGCGTTTACTTTCTTAACGCTCGCGTTCAGTGGTTTGATGTTGGTTTACGGCAAGCACTTTTTGAAGCCGTATATTCCAACTGACCTTTGGGGCTTTATCGTTCTATTGGCGAAGCAATACCACAACTACATCGGCCCGATTTTCTATGTGCTATTGATGGCTGTTCTTATTAAGTGGTGGCGCAAGTCGATCTTCAAAATGGTCGATATTCAGTGGTTCATCAAACTAGGCGGCATGGTAGGGAAACACAAAGGTTCTCATCCATCGGCAGAGTTTTCGAACGCGGGTGAAAAAGCGCTATTTTGGCTGCTTATCGTTATGGGCAGTGTCGCAGCGATCAGTGGCTTGGTGTTAGATTTCCCAATCTTTGGCCAAACACGACGTGATATGGAGCTTTCGAACTTAGTTCACATGCTTGCTGCTCTGATCCTTATCTGTGGTTTTGTGTTCCACATCTATATTGGCTTGTTCGGTATGGAAGGCGCCCTAGAAGGTATGGTAACAGGCGAAGTCGATGAAACCTGGGCTAAAGAACACCATGACCTTTGGTACAAAGAAGTGATGGAACAAGAGAAAAACGGCGTTGAACAAAGCGCTAACGTAGCAACAGAGAAAATGGAAGGGGTGAATAAGAATGAACAAACCTCATAAGGGTATTTGGGTTGCTTACATCCTAAGCTGCTTTACACCATTTACTTGTCTTCTCTCTGGTGTGATTGCCATTATCTACGCGGGCTATCGTTTAGATAAAGGCGAAGACGGCGAAGTAGTGGATACCCATTACTACGGCTTGATTCGCTCGTTCTTCTTGAACCTGACGTTTTTTGTTGTGCTTATCGTTACGGTAGCGACCTCTAACGGCGTGTTGATCGGTGTGAACGATTACTGGTATCAAAACCATATTATCGATGACATCGCTTACTACATTCCATATGTGGGCATGTTATTTGGTGGTGTGGCGATTGTGGTGTGGTTTATTCGTATGTATCAAGGCATGCAGCGTTTAAGTCAAAACCTACCGCAAAACCCGACTACAGGTCCAAACCTTTAAGCGTTTATATGTAAGTCGTTTGGGTTACCAAACTCGATAATAGCTCCTTTGTCGATGAGTTAACTCTAATCAGCGAAAGACATTAAAAGCCCAGTGATTCATTTCACTGGGCTTTTTGTTTTTAAGTCTCCGGAACCGTAAATAGTTGTCAGCCGCTATCTGCATCAGAACATACTTATTGACCGCTTCAATATGGTGCAACTCCCTTATTTGGTGCAATTGTCGTTGTGATTTTTTTGGTTTTTAAGAACCATAAAAGTGCACCTAAATATTTAGACTCTAATAATCAATAAGTTAAAAACAAAATCTGTTGCACGAAAATTACCCTTCACACTTGGAGCACATCTTGCATTCACTGTTGAGTCTTTAATTAATTACAACATTGAATCGCACGATATCAGTGCAAATCAGATAAAGCGAAGGAGAATGCTTTAATGAGTGAAACGGTGACTCAAGTTCATAGTGCAGTACAAACCCTTACCCAAAGTTCAGACACCTTATTCCTATTACTCGGCGCAATCATGGTCTTCCTGATGCATGCTGGCTTTGCGTTTCTCGAAGTCGGTACCGTCCGAAAGAAGAACCAAGTCAACGCGCTGGTTAAGATCCTTTCCGACTTTGGTGTCTCCGCCATCGCTTACTTCTTTATCGGTTATTGGGTCGCTTATGGCGCTCACTTTTTTGCCGACGCTGAAACGCTCTCACAAGGTAATGGATACGAACTGGTTAAGTTCTTCTTCCTAATGACCTTCGCTGCTGCAATTCCTGCGATTGTTTCTGGTGGTATCGCAGAGCGTGCTCGTTTCTATCCAATTTTGATTGCGACACTGTTTACGGTCGGTTTCATCTACCCATTTTTCGAAGGCATCATTTGGAATGGTAATTTTGGCTTCCAAGATTGGTTAGAAGGTCAGTTTGGCTATGGGTTCCATGACTTCGCAGGTTCAGTTGTGGTTCACGGTGTTGGCGGTTGGATTGCATTGGTTGCGGTTTACTTCCTTGGTATGCGTAAAGGTCGCATCCGCGCGGGTAAACACACTAACTTTGCACCATCAAACATTCCATTCTTAGCGTTAGGTTCTTGGATCTTATGTGTAGGTTGGTTTGGCTTTAACGTGATGTCTGCTCAAGCGATAAATGGCATCAGCGGCCTAGTGGCGATGAACTCACTGATGGCAATGGTTGGCGGTATTCTTGCGGCGCTTGTTGCAGGTAAGAATGACCCAGGTTTTATCCATAACGGCCCTTTGGCTGGCTTAGTAGCGATTTGCGCAGGTTCAGACTTAATGCACCCATTAGGCGCGTTAGTGACTGGCGGCGTGGCAGGGGCATTGTTCGTTTACCTGTTCACTTACATGCAAAACAAAACACAGATTGATGATGTATTAGGTGTGTGGCCTCTACATGGCGTATGTGGCGCTTGGGGTGGCATTGCAGCGGGTATCTTCGGCTCGCAAACATTCTGGGGGCTAGGGGGCGTAAGCTTTGCTTCTCAAGTTGTCGGTACACTCGCTGGTATTGCTGTGGCTTTAATTGGCGCATTGATTGTTTATGGCGTGCTAAGCAAACTAACAGGCCTACGATTAAGTGAAGAAGACGAATTCAACGGTGCGGATCTTTCAATCCATAAGATCTCGTCTATTAACGAAGACTAACGTCGTTCACGGTGTGAGTTTAAGCTCATCAAGTAGACATCAGTTAAACAGAACTAAGGCGGCTTCGGTCGCTTTTTTGTTTCTGTGAGAAGCAAATAGAAAGTTTGAGTATGAACGGCAACAACTATCAAGCGAGTTATGTCACAAATAGCCAATGAATTCAGTTGCCTAAGACTATGGTCTAATCCCTAAAACTATTGTTGGAATTTGAACAGTGCTAAGCTGTTACAAAGTGACATATTGAAAAGGACGTTGTATGCATTTCCCATATCGAAATATCGTAATTCTTACTGGCGCTGGCATCTCCGCGGAGTCGGGGATTCAAACATTCCGAGCACAAGACGGATTATGGGAAAACCATAAAATCGAGGATGTTGCGACACCTGAAGGTTTTGCAAAAGATCCTGACCTTGTACAAGCGTTTTACAACAAGCGTCGTCATGGATTACAGAGTGAAAATATCTTTCCAAATTCAGCCCACAAGGCGCTAGGAGAGCTTGAAGATAAGCTCGATGGCAAAGTAACTATCATCACTCAGAACATCGACAACCTGCACGAGAGAGGCGGTAGCAACAACATTATCCACATGCACGGTGAGCTTCTTAAGGCACGTTGTAGCGAGTCAAACCAAGTTCTAGAGCACAAAGACGACATTCATACTGGTGAATTGTGCCATTGTTGCCAGATACCAGCTCAAATGCGCCCTCATATTGTGTGGTTTGGCGAAATGCCATTGAGGATGGGCGACATTTATTCAGCGTTAGAAGAAGCTGATTTGTTCATCTCGATCGGCACGTCAGGTGTGGTTTATCCAGCCGCAGGTTTTGTACATGATGCTAAAATGCATGGAGCACATACGATCGAGATAAACCTCGAACCCAGTGCGGTAGAGAGTGAATTTGAAGAGAAACGTTACGGTAAGGCGAGTATCGAGGTACCTAAGCTAGTCGGTGAGCTATTGCTGTCAGAGAAGGGGTCTCTAACGGCCTGACCATTGTGCCAATAAATTGATTGACCCGCTTAAGGTTGGAACTTGAGAGCTCGTTATCAGCAACATTTATCATTTATCATTTATCAGTGGCAAACTGACATTTATTCAGATGAGGCTCTAGTCATCAGTTTGCCTTGTTGTCTCTATATTCAGGTAATTTGTTTCTAGATTAGGACAAGACGTGCACCAAGAGTTTTGAACAGGTCGTTGAGCTTTTTTCATTTCGTACATCGCCTTATCGGATTCAACCAATGCCTGTTTAAAATTATCTCGGTTGGTCACTTCGATACCGTAAGAAAAACTGATGTTCTCACCATGCAGTAAGTTATTGACTTGGCTGACAAACTCACCACCACGACCGAGTTGAGCCGTTGCAACAAACTCATCACCACCCACTCTAAACACCATTTCATCTTCCAAAGCAGTTTGCCTCAGAGCCTGAGAGAAACGAACAATCATTAAATCTCCAACTTTGTGGCCTTTAAGGTCATTTGTCTCTTTTAGTCCATCTAAGTCGAAGTAAATGAGCTCAAACTCTGCAAGTTTGATCGCGTCAAACTTCTTGCGATTATACAAACCAGTAAGCTCGTCGCGTTTACCTTGGTCTTTGATTTTTCCAGTTAATTCTGTAATGCCGTAAGCGATCAATAGAAATGCGATTTGTAGCAACCCGTCTTCCAAGAAGGTATCTATTAGTTCATTTTGGTCAGCCCACTCATCAAGATGTTTAAGCTCGGTTGATACGTCATAAAACAGGTTAAAAATGAGTAATAGAGCGCCGTAGCGAAGAGCTTTGTGGGGACGAATGGCGTGACGCGCAACATAATAGATGTACATAGTGATCACGAGGGTATTTGTTTCGAAAAACAAATCATAATTTGAATCAATATGAATAAATGAACTCAGGCCAAGCATCAACAGTGACGCTAACAGCATAAAAGTCACAACTAACAGGATAGGGTTTGCTTGCATATGTAATCGCACTTCGTATTGTTTGCTTAATCCTATATAAATTTTGAATAAAAATAAAGCGGCTTACGCCGCTTTATTTAACTTACTAGCAACAATTAAACTTTTGCTAACAAATTAGTTGTCTACTTTAAGTTTTTGAAAGTACTCGTCATAAATAACGCTCGCTTCGCCAACTTCGTCTTGCCAAACACCATTATCCATCACTGATTGTGGCGGGAAAACGTTCTTATCTTCAGAAAATTCTTTCGGAAGAAGAGGGTAAGCAGTTTTAACGGGTGTTGGGTAACCGATCTCAAGAGCAATTTTCGCAGCGTTCTCTGGGCGAAGTAGGAAGTCGATCATCTTATGTGCCGCTTCAGTGTTCTTAGCACCAGCTGGAATCGCTAGGCTATCCATCCAGAAGATAGCGCCTTTCTCTGGCCAGATAATGTCAATCGTTGCGCCTTCTTGACGTGCCATGTAAGCAGAGCCATTCCAAAGCATACCAAGAGACACTTCACCCGCTAGGTAAGGGTTTGCTGGGAAATCTGAGTTAAATACCAATACGTTTGGCATTAGCTTACGAAGTTCTTCGTACGCTTCTTTGATTTCTTCAGGATTAGTCGTGTTTGGAGAGTAACCCAGTTTAGACAGTGCGATATGGAAAACTTCACGAGAGTCATCCATCATCATCAGTTGACCTTCCCACTGTGTATCCCACAGATCGCCCCAGTTTTTAACTGAAGACTTGTCTAGCATATCTGAGTTGATACCAATACCCGTTGCGCCCCAGATGTATGGGATCGAGTAGTTGTTATTTGGGTCAAATGGCTTATCTAAGTAATTTGGATCCAAATCTGCAAAGTGGCTTAGCTTAGTTTTATCAAGCTCTTGAAGCATGCCTTCTTTACGCATCTTAGAAACGAAGTAAGTAGAAGGAACGACCAAGTCGTAACCCGTACCTTGAGTTTTTAACTTAGCGTACATGCTTTCGTTAGACTCATAAGTTGAGTAATAGACTTTAATGCCAGTCTCTTCGGTGAAGTCTTCTAGTACTTCATTTGGAATATATTCAGACCAGTTGTAAAAATACAGTTCTTGGTCAGCTGCGAAAGAGGGTGTAGAAAGTAAAGTAGCAGCACACAATGCGCCGGTATACAGTGTTTTTTTCATTACTGTTCCGTTCATTTGTTTGATTTGGAGCTGGGTATTGAACCCAAAGTAAATGGATTTCTAAAAATCGCGCTAAATTATAGCAGTGATATAACAAAATAGGCAGCCAAAGCTGCCTATTGATTGATATTCTTATTTTTAACGTGTTGATTACCTAACTAGGCTTGTTAAGTAAACCAGTTACTTATTAGCCTCTTTTGACCGGAGCAATTAGATAACAAACTCGCTTACTGACCGGCTTTAAGCTTCATGAAGTAATCTTCGTATTTCACTGTTTTATCGCCAACCGCAGCTTGCCATTCCACACGATCAAGGTCTTCTTGAGATGGGAACAGCGCAGGGCTGTCTTTGAACTTCTCGTTAGACGCTTTAACAGCCGTTAGGTAGCCGGTGTCACGAGAGATTTGCTCAGCAATTTCAGGACGAAGTAGGAAGTCGATCATCTTATGAGCTGCTTCTACGTTTACCGCACCAGAGCTAATCGCGAAGTTATCAACCCAACCGATACCGCCTTCTTTAGGGAAAACCAGTTTGATTGGTAGACCTTCGTTTTGCGCAGCAGCAGCAGAACCGTTCCACAGCATACCAAGACCCACTTCACCAGACATGTAAGGCGCGCCTGGGTTGTCTGAGTTAAATACTAGAACGTTCGGCATTAGCTTACGCAGCTCAGCGTAAGCCTCGTCGATCTCTTTTTCGTTTGTTGTATTACCAGAATAACCTAACTTACGTAGTGCGATGTGGAACACTTCGCGAGTGTCGTCCATCATCATAAGTTGACCTTCAAGCTCCGGCTTCCATAGGTCAGCCCAGCTTTGGAAATCTTCCGGGTCGTACATGTCAGTGTTAACAGCAAGACCTGTGATTGCAACGACGTGTGGAATAGAGTAGTCGTTGCTTGGATCGTACGGCTTATCTAGGTAGTTAGTATCTAGATTCTTGAAGTTGTTCAGCTTAGTTTTGTCGATCTTTTGTAGCATACCTTCGTCACGCATCTTAGATACGAAGTAAGTCGACGGCACAACTAGGTCATAGCCTTTGTTGTGTGTTTTTAGCTTTGCGTACAGGGTTTCGTTCGACTCGTAAGTCGAGTAGATAACCTTGATACCAGTTTCATCAGTGAACTGTTCTAGAATCTCACTGTTGATGTAAGGTCCCCAGTTCATGAATACCAATTCTTTGTTATCTTTTGCAAATGATGGTGCAGATAACATTGAAAGCGCACATGCACTACCAGCTAATAAAGTAGCCCATTTTTTCATTGACGTTAGCTCCAAACTAAACGTTGCCCGAAGGCAGTAGATAGAAAAACAGAATGGCAATTTACCATTCTGTTTATGAATAACACTTTTGTTAAACTTGAATCTTATCAAGTCCGTCTCAGTAAAGAGTAGGAGACTTACTTGATTTTCTCTCTCGCTAACAACTGAGAAATAATCACCAGTATTAACGACACCACTAACATCACTGTTGCTAGGGCGTTGACCTCTGGAGATATACCGACTTTAACCATCGAGTAAATCTTCAGTGGCAAGATTTCGTAAGTTGGACCTGTTACGAAAGAGCTGATGATCACATCGTCCAAAGACAGAGTGAAGCTCAATAACCACCCCGCAGCAACCGCTGGCTTAGCAAGAGGCAGGATGATCTGTTTTAGAATCGTCCACTCACTTGCACCTAAGTCTTTTGCTGCTTCTAGCATCTTCACATCAAAGCCATTCAAGCGGCTGTAGACCGTGACAACAACGAACGGTAAACAGAAAGTAATGTGCGCTGCAAGTAGGGTAAAGAACCCAAGTTGTACACCCATAACCAAGAATAGCGCAAGAAGCGAAATCGCCATTACGATATCTGGTGACATCATCACGATGAACAACATGCCATTGACGATGCCTTTACCTTTAAATTGGTAACGGAATAGGGCAACGGCAGTCAGGCTTCCGACAATCGTTGCGGCAGTCGCTGAGAACACCGCTACGTTGATCGAATGCCACGCAGCCTGCATTAGGCTGTCGTTGTTAATCAGTGCGTCATACCACTTGGTGGTAAAGCCACCCCATTTCATGCCGAATTTATTGGCATTAAATGAGTTTGCAATCAATACGATAATAGGTAGGTATAGAAAAGCGTATACCAACGCCATAAAGCTGAACTTAACTGTGCGACCCATTAGTCTAGCTCCACTTTCTTATTCAATAACTTACCTGCACGGTAGTAGGCATAAAGCATCACAGCCATTGCCACGGTCAGTGCAATACTCGTCGCAGCGCCAAACGGCCAGTCCCGAGCATTGAGTACTTGGCTCTTAATCACGTTACCAATCAGCAGGTTCTTTGCTCCGCCTAATAGGTCAGAGATGTAGAACATACCTAATGCAGGTAATAACACCAATAAACAACCGCCGACAATACCTGGCATAGTCAGTGGTAACACGACTTTCAATAGCGTTTGCAGTTTGTTCGCACCTAAATCTTTAGCCGCTTCTAAATAAGTGTCGTCTAGCTTTTCGATTGCTGAGTACAACGGCAAAATCATGAACGGGAGTAGGATATACACTAAACCGATCATTACTGCCGTTTCTGAATACATAATACGAAGTGGCTTATCGATAATATCTAACGCTAACAAACCTTTGTTCAGAACCCCTTGAGTACCCAGAACCACTTTTAATCCGTAAGTACGAATCAGTGAGTTAGTCCAAAATGGCACAATCACTAAAAACAACATGATTGGACGCCATTTCGCAGGCATTTTTGCCACGATGTAGGCGAACGGGTAACCAATAATTAAACAAAGCAGGGTAGCAACGATTGCCATATAGAAAGAGTGCATCAGCACTTTAAAATACAGCGGATCAGCCAAACGCACATAGTTATCGAGAGTAAAAGTCATCTCAATCAAGTTAGCTTCATCACGAGTTAAGAAACTAGTACCGATGATCATGATGTTTGGAATCATCACGAACAGCACTAACCAACCTGTGATTAAAGCAACAATTGCGTTTTGTAAATTAAACTTCTTGCTCATCTTCTAATACCACTTCCCAGCTCTCAACCCAAGTTACTGCAACTTTTTGGCCCAGTGAGTGATCAACATCAGGGTCATCTTCGTTGAAGAATTCACTAACCATGACACGCATACCCGACTCAAGTTCTACGACTGAATCTAATGTCATGCCTTTATAGGTTCGCTCGACAATGTGACCAACAATACCGCGTTGCTCAGATTCTTTGATTTCTTCGATACGAAGATCTTCAGGGCGAAGCAATACTTGCAGTTTTTGACCCGGTGTTACGTCTTTATCGTGATAGATAATGGACTCTTCACCTTCGATTGTCGCAACAATGCGCTTTTCATCTTGACGAGATTTAGCTGTCGCTTCGAATACGTTAATTTCACCAATGAAACGCGCTACGAATAGGTTCTTAGGCTCTTCGTAGATCTCTCTTGGTGTTCCGTCTTGTTCAATCACGCCATCACGCATAACAATAATGCGGTCGGACATAGAGAGTGCTTCTTCTTGGTCATGCGTTACAAAAATGAACGTGATACCAAGTTGGCGTTGCAGTTGTTTCAGCTCGATTTGCATCTGTTTACGTAGTTTGTAATCAAGAGCAGATAAAGATTCATCCAACAAGAGAACTTTAGGCTTATTAACGACAGCACGAGCGATTGCGATACGTTGCTGTTGGCCACCAGATAGCTGGTGTGGCTTTCGTTGTGCCATTTGCTCTAAGCGCACCATTTTCAAAGCGTCCATTACACGAGGTTCAATCTCGCTGCTTGGAACTTTCTGCATGCGTAAGCCAAATGCCACATTATCGAAAACGGTCATATGCGGGAATAGGGCATAGCTTTGGAAAACAGTGTTTACATGCCTTTGTTCAGCAGGAACTTGGGTTACGTTCTGTCCAGCTAATAGTATTTCACCACTATCCGCCGTTTCAAAACCCGCAATCATTCTTAGCACGGTTGTTTTACCACAACCTGATGGGCCTAAAATCGTGAGAAACTCACCATGATTTACGTTTAAATCCAGATTGCCGATGACTTCCTTACCATCGAAACTTTTACTGATGCCAGTTAGCTGTACTACTGGCTTCCCTACTGATTTTTTAGCGTTCAACGTCTGTTTTTCTCCACCTTGGTTCTATTTGAGACCTGTTGCTATACACCTCTAAGGCGCGCATCATAATCACCAAAAACGTGAATTCAAAGCATTTTTTATCTTTCGAAGACAAAAAAATTCGCAGGTAAAAGTAAACATCCTTTACCATACTGTTATTTGTTGGGTTCATACCCTAACAAGTGTCTAATTATTAACCATTAAGACGTAAAAGCAAGCCTTGTTACAGATTCATATTTTAGTTTGCATCCGACATATGGGTATAATGAAGGTAATTTTTTATCAATAAGTTAGGTGCCTTCGTTTAGTTGGCGCACCTAGGTATCAATATGAACAACGACATCGAAAAAGATTTTAATTTGGGCGGTAGTATCGACCGTGCACTTTCCGGCGATTATGAGCTCAAAGCAACGGCTGTATTCCAAGAAGCTTGGAAACATACGATAAGTCACTTTCTTTCGTTTTCCCCTGCGATTGTTGCGCTGATGTTCGTACAATTGGCTATCTTTTATATCGCACTAAAACTGCAACTTGGTGACCCTGCAGTTATCTTAGATGCGGTAATCGACCCTGAAGCCTTTACACCTCAGATCGTTGAATCGATTTTCATTGCGAATTTTAGCTATGAAGTCGTCAGTGCACCCATCTATGCCGGCATCTGTTTAATGGCAATGAGCCACGCTGCAGGTCTTCAAACTAAAGTACGCCACATAGGCAAAGGTTTGCAGTTTACGATCCCCGTTATTCTAGTGACTTTGTTCAGCCTAATGCTTCAAGGCATCGCTGGTATGATTCTGCCATTTCTGTCTATCTACTTCTCACTTGCGTTCAGCAACTCAATTCTGCTGATTTGTGATAAAAAAGTTCCGCCGATGCAATCGCTGTTACTTTCTCTAAGAGCAGTAAATAAGAAGATCTTCGTAGTCGCGTCTATATATCTAATGGTTATGCTGATGTTCATCGTTGCTGCGATGATGTACGGCATTGGCTTGATCTTCGTTCTTCCATTCTTCTTTCACGTGAAAGGTATCGTTTACCGTGAGATGTTTGGCATCAAGCTGAAGATAATTGCATCAGACCGCCCAATGAGCGATGACGATGGCGATAGCGATGGCGGTAACAATAACGGCAACAACAGTAGCCATGGTAACAAGAACAAAAACCCGCAGGTCTTCGATGCGTAATAACGACAAAGGCAGCGCGAGTAAATCTCTTGCGCTCAAGGTAACAACACTAGCAATCGTGGGTTCTATCTCACTGATTGGCCCATACCTTTACCAAGAAGAAGAACGCCGACGTACGACAGAACAGAGCTCTACTTCAGCAGACCAATTTGATGACTTGACTGTTGCTTCAAGCGCACCAAATTTTGCGGCTATTAAGGATGTAAACGAGAAAAAAGACGCGTTTTTCTCGTTCCTACGACCAAGCATCAAGATTGAAAACAAACGTATCACCAAAGAACGTGCGTTTTTAACTAAGCTCTCTGAATCTGGTTTAAGTAATATTGATTCTGAAGACATTTCTTATGCGAAAAGGTTAGGGAAGTTGTACCGCTTACCGGTACCTAGCACAGGTATAGAACAGACATGGTTGGCGGAAATGCTTAACCGAGTCAACGTACTGCCAGAGGCGCTGGTACTGACACAGGCTGCTAATGAATCAGCTTGGGGGACATCACGTTTCGCCACCAAAGCAAACAACTATTTCGGACATTGGTGTTACAGCAAAGGTTGTGGCCTTGTTCCGCTACAACGTAACGAAGGCAGCTCGCATGAAGTAGCAACATTTTCTTCAAGCCAAGAATCCGTACACCGTTACTTCATGAACCTTAATCGTAACCGTGCCTATGCAGATTTAAGAGCCATTCGTGCGCAACTGGCAGCAAATGGTAATGATCTGTTAACCAAAGAAACGGCGACCGAATTGACCAATGGCTTGTTAAAATATTCTGAGCGAGGTTCAGACTATGTGACTGATTTACAAGCTATGATCCGTCACAACAAGGTATACTGGGAAAAGTAACTCATTTGGATATCCGTTTGATTGACTTCTTTAGTCAATTTGACACCAAGCAATATCGCAAAAGAGCAGCTCATTGGCTGCTCTTTCTATTTATAAACGCTCAACTTCAACAAGATTATAATAATGAAAAAGACAGCACTCGCTTTATTAGCCATTTTAAGTTTTGGGGTTTCTCTTCCAGCTTCGGCGCAAGAATACATGTTCACGTATTCTAAACTCTATACTCAGCTGAAAAACAACACCAAAGAAGGGCACGATGATGTCAAAGTTGCGGTGTTCTTTGTTGACCAACAAGCACAGAAAACCTGTCACATCAGCAAAGCTTGGATGGAGAAAGAAGAGCACTACGAAGAGCTAAAAGTGTCTCCTGCGAATGAGCTGCTTCTACCTGTAGATCAAAACCTGCGCTCAGCAAATCCTCTTATCTTTGTACAAACCCAAGAACAAGAGTGCGCGTATTCGCTCGTTGTCATGACACAGGAACCTTTAGCTGAAACTGTTGAAGTTGCACAGCTAGAAAGCCTGTTACCGCAGATGCAAGCGATGCTAGAAGACGTCAGCGGCATGTTCTCTAGCTGGTTCACACCTGATATCCAAGGGTTAACGTTGGAGTTCAATGACAAGCTTGAAGGCAACATTGCTCTATCTAACGGTAAACAGATCCCAATTAAAGAAGGGCGTGCTAAATTCACCTTAGAAGAGCTGAATGGAAGTGACAGCATCACTTTACCAGAGCCAACGGTTCGCGTATTACCGTACATTCCCGCGCAATAAGTCTAGCTAGAAGCACTCCCTACGCTTTGAGGAAGTAGTTCTTAAGCAGCCTGATCTTTTAGAGAAGGCTGCTTTTCTTTGTCTACTATGCAAACCTCGAATTTGTTAAGACGCGTTTATCTAACCGTTTAGAGAGCTTAAAGCACAAAAGAAGCGGAATCTTTCCAATACTCAGCTTGTTAATCCTGCCGTTACTATTTCAACATCAAATAAAAATCCGTATAATCCACGCCCTAAAACAGTCCCACTAGCAATCTACAGTCGGTAATACGACGGTGTGAGAGTCGCAATGAACCAAAACGAAAATAAAAAAGAAACACTTGAATTCAACAAGCTTCAGAAACGCCTGAGACGAAATGTTGGAAATGCCATCGTTGACTACAACATGATCGAAGAGAATGACGTAGTAATGGCATGCATTAGTGGCGGTAAAGATTCATTTGCGATGCTAGATATTTTGCTACGTTTACGTGAAGCTGCACCTATCAAATTCGATGTTGTTGCCGTAAACCTAGACCAAAAACAACCTGGCTTTCCTGAGCACATTCTTCCTGAATACTTCGAAACTCTGAACATTCCTTACTACATCGTAGATAAAGATACGTACTCCGTAGTTAAAGAGAAAGTGCCAGAGGGTAAAACAACTTGTGGTCTATGTTCTCGTCTTCGTCGTGGTACTTTGTACTCGTTTGCAGAGAAAATTGGGGCGACTAAGATTGCTCTTGGCCACCACCTAGACGATATTGTTGAGACGATGTTCCTGAACATGTTCCACGGTGCACGCTTGAAAGCAATGCCGCCAAAATTGCGTTCTGATGATGGCCGTAACGTTGTTATTCGTCCACTGACTTATTGTCGTGAAACGGACTTAATCCAATACGCAGAGCACCTAGATTTCCCAATCATTCCTTGTAACCTGTGTGGCTCTCAAGAGAACCTACAGCGCCAGAACATTAAAGCAATGTTGATTGATTGGGATAAGAAAACGCCAGGTCGTGTTGAGAAGATCTTCAAGTCAATTCAGAACGTAAGTCCAAGCCAACTGGCTGACCGAGAACTGTTTGATTTCGTAAACCTTCCACTAGACCGTAGTGAAGATCGCAAGGCCTACGAATTCGAAGAAGCTGAAATTTCCTCATCAAATATCGATGAGTCAATGTTCATCGACGTGACTAACGTATAATAAGAATAATCGTTGTAGAGCAATAGATGCGCCTACAACAGACAAACAAAAACGCCTCAAGCAATGCTTGAGGCGTTTTTTTATGATTTTAAATCAGCTATAAGGTATTAACCTATAGACAAACTGGGATCAAGTGGACTGACGTAACCCGACGGTTTAAGAGCAAGTACGTCACAGTTAATCTTGTCGATGACATGTTCCGCAGTATTACCAATAAACACAGCAGACAATCCAGTACGACCCGTTGTACCCAGAATCACCATCGCAGCGTTATTTTCAGAAGCGACGCGAGGAATAACATCTTCTGGCAAGCCTTGCTCAACAACAGTTTGCTCTTCACTCATACCGTGTTTCTGGCGCAACGCTTTCATCGCTGTTAAGTGATGACCACGAACCGCGTCAGTATAAGAGGTTGGGTCAAACTCTGGCAGCTCGATTGTGATATTAGCAGGTGTCACCGGGTAGGCGTTTACCAATAGCGGCTCAGCATCTAAACGACCTGTGATTTCAAGTAACCTGTCGACCATCGTATCATTGAGCTCTAAGTGAGCTTCGGTTTCAGAGCCTACATGAACTGAAGCGTAAATCTTCGCGTGTTCTGGCCAAAAATCATTTTTAACCAATAGCACTGGGCTAGGGCATTTTCTCAATAAGTGCCAGTCAGTAGGAGTAAAGATGACAGATTCTAAGGTATCGTGCTTACGCGTACCTTTGATTAGGATGTCATGCTCGCCACTGTAAACCTCTGCAATGATCGCTTCATACGGGCGGTTATGCCAAACCACTTGCACGTTAAATTCAATGGAATCATCAAGGTAAGGAGCCGCCACTTTATTCATCCAAATTTCACGTTGATGAATTACGCCTTTACGCATTGCGTCTCTTTCATCGACAGAGAGCATAGATGTCATGTCATACGAGAAATCGTAGATCGATAAAAAGAAAGTGATGTGGCTTGTTGATGTGCTTTTCTTGGCAAGTTGGATAGCACGAACTAGAGCAGGTTGCTCATCGTGATTAATGTCTGCGACAACTAAAATTTTGTTATAGATACTCATAACTAAGCCTACTTTTCAGACCGAACATATAAATAATGTAGCGTAGTTATGGAGAGAATAAGAGAAATATAAGAGGTTTTAAGAGAGAAACATGATGTAGCTCATTATTGAACTACATCATTGATATCTAGACTATTCTTTTGAAACGCCAGCAAGTTCCATCAACGCATCGTGATCTTCGATAGTGATATATTTGCCTTTAACGCTCAAGATGTCTGCTTTTTGGAAGCGACCTAAAAGACGGCTAATTGTTTCAACAGTCAAACCAAGGTAGTTACCAATATCGCCACGAGTCATCGTTAGGCGAAACTCACGTGGGCTGAAGCCACGTTGAGAGAAACGAGTAGAAAGGTTGTAAAGGAATGCAGCAAGACGCTCTTCCGCGTTCTTCTTAGAAAGAAGCAGAATCATTTCTTGGTCACCTTTAATCTCATTACTCATCAGACGCATAATTTGCTGACGCAATTTAGGCATTTTGCCTGATAGGTCGTCTAGAATTTCGTATGGAATTTCACATACCATAGAAGTTTCTAACGCTTGTGCGAAACTAGGGTGCATGTCACCAGTAATCGCATCGAAGCCAACAAGATCGCCCGCTAGGTGGAATGCAGTAATCTGCTCATCACCTTGCTCGGTAATCGTGTAGCTCTTGATCGTTCCAGAGCGAATAGCGTATAGAGATTTAAGCTCGTCACCGGCTTTAAATAACTCTTGGCCTTTTTGAATAGGCTTTTTTCTCTCAATGATCTGATCAAGTTGATCGAGTTCAGATTCATTCAAAGTAAACGGAATACAGAGCTGGCTAATACTACAATCCTGGCAATGGATCGCACAGCCACCAGACTGAACACGTTTCGTCACAGGCTTTTCAGAAATCATAACAATCTTTCACTATTTGATATACGTCAATATTTTAGCATTCCTTAATCCTAAAGGGTAGTAAAAAAACCGGATTAAAGACGCCACCATACGGTATAAATAATAAGCTGTAGCGCCATATAACCGGTATAGAAGCCGTAAATGAGGATTAAAATTGCACCAAACTGACGAAATAAGTCAGCTTGTTGCAGTTTTTTGAGGAAATTTGCCCCCATTCCAACCGTGAGCATCGCAGGGAGGGTTCCTAAACCGAAAGCAAGCATGATACCCGCTCCGTTATACCAACTTCCTGATACGGCCGCCCATGTAAGCATAGAATAAACAAGGCCACATGGTAACCACCCCCAAATGAAACCAAATGGTAGAGCGTGACTAGGATGCTTCAATGGTAGAAATGATTTACCGACAGGAGAGATATAGCGCCATAGTTTTTGTCCGACTTTTTCAAAAAACAACAAGCCGAACCACCATTTGCCAATATACAAACCTAAGACGATCATAAAGCCAGCAGCAAATAATCGCAGCCAACCTAGCAGAGCGTTAAAATCGCTTAGCTGACCTATAGAAGAAATTGCACCGCCAATCACACCGCCAATCACGGCATAGCTTAGCAAGCGTCCTAGGTTATAAAGCAGGGGAATGACAGGGGAAGGTTTACTGTTTCCAATTGAAAGAAGCGACGCAATGCCACCACACATTCCCATGCAGTGACCTGCGCCGATCAACCCAACAACAAAGGCTCCGATCCAATCAGGCGTCATCGTTCTTTTTGTCTAAGTTAGTTTGGCTTTCTACGTTAGCTTTCTCGTTCTTAACAGGTTTACTATCAGAATGGTGAAGAGCATTAGTGTCTTCATCAAACAGAATGTTGTGGCCTTGACGCTCAAGGTCTTCAAACTGCTCACTCTTAACTGCCCACAGAAATATACCGACAGCGATGCACACAAGTACGATCGCAATTGGAATAAGTATGTATAAACTTTCCATTATTTACCTTGCTCTTTTAAAAGCCTTAACGAGTTAGACACAACAATAATAGAGCTAGCAGACATGCCAACAACGGCAATGTATGGAGCAACCAAACCAGCAACAGCCAATGGAAGAATAAGTAAGTTATACCCCAACGACCACGCTAAGTTTTCACGGATTATCTTACGCGTTTTAAGCGCTAATGTTCGTGATTTAAGTAATCTATCGAGTTTGTCACCCAATAACACCATATCCGCTGAGGCTTTCGCCACGTCGGTACCGCCGCCCATTGCGACAGAAAGGTGAGCACCCGCCAGAATAGGCGCATCGTTAATACCGTCACCAACCATCATGGTGATGTCACTAGCGTCTCTAGAGTTTAAATAAGCCAGTTTATCTTCCGGCTTCGCGTTAGCAACAATGTCAGTAATGCCGATCTCTTCAGCAACAGGTTTCGCGTTAATCAAAGAATCGCCAGTCAGCAGCGTGGTTTTGATTCCCGCTTCTTTGAATTGCTTAATGAACTCAATACTTTCTTTACGAATCGGGTCTTCATAAGTGAATGTTGCGGTATGTCGACCAGACATCGACAAGTAAATACCATTGCTTTCCGATGTTTGTGCATCACCAAGAATGAATTCACTGCTGCCGATAGCGACTTCTTGTCCATTCCACTCACCAGTGATACCAGAGCCAATTACGTTATTGACAGACTCTACTTCGATATCATCAGAAAGATGAGTCTTGAACGCTTTCGCGATAGGGTGGTTAGCATGTTGCTCTAGGCTCGCCGCTACTTTCAAACAGGTGTCTTTATCAAGTTCTGCGAAGGTTTCAACTTGGCTGATACGAATATCACCCTCGGTCAACGTGCCTGTTTTATCTATGATCAAGTGATTCACTTTGCACAAAGTTTCAAACACATGGCCTTTGCGCAGCAAGATACCAAAATTACCCATACGAGAAGTTGAGCAGGTGATGGCTGTCGGTGTTGCAAGCGATAGAGCACAAGGACATGTCGCAACAAGTACCGAGAGCATAATCCAGAAAGCATCTTCTGGACGTGTTTGGTGCCAGTAAAACCAAGTGCCGAACGAGATAACCAGAATCACAGCAACAAAGTATCGAGCAACCACATCGGCAATCTCTGCGATGCGAGGCTTAGACAGTTGCGCTTCATCCTGAAGGCGAACGATATTGGAAATCACGGAATCCGCTTTAGACGTCATCACTTCCAATTCAAACGATTCATCACCATTCAATGTACCAGCAAAGACGGTATCGTCTTCGTTCTTAACCACATGAATTGATTCGCCAGTCAGCATCGATTCATCAATATGAACTCTACCAGACAGTACTTTACCATCCGCAGGGATATGCTCACCGGGTAGAACCCGAATCTGATCGCCAACCTTCAAGGTTTTTACCGGAACTTGCTCACCGTCTAAAGTTGTCGCCATCGCAGGAACCAACTTAAGCAGGTTACCACTCGCGGCTGCTGCTTTACGACGCGCGCGCATCTCAAGGAAACGACCAAGCAACAAGAAGAAGGTGAACATCGAGATAGATTCAAAGAACACTTCGCCTTGCTCTGTCACCGTTGCCACTAAACTCGCAACATAGGCAAACAATAGAGCGATCGACACAGGAACATCCATGCCCAAGGTTCGGCCTTTAATACTACGCCAAGCGTTAATATAGAACGGTAATGCAGAGTAGAGCAGTACAGGCGTTGCGAAGATCAAACTCACCCAACGAAAGTAGCTTTTGAATTCCGGCTCAAGGCTGCCAAAAACTTCGAGATAAAGCGCCACGGCTAGCATCATAACTTGCATGGTCGCTAAACCCGCGACACCAAGACGATAAAGGTAGTTTTTCATCGAACGATGATAAGCGGCTTCTTGTTGGTCAGCCTCGAATGGTGCGGCTTTGTAGCCCAACCTATGAATCGCGGATAGCAACTCGCTCAGTTTGGCCTGAGTGTTGTCCCAGCTAAGCAGGGCACGGTTAGTCGTGGTATTAACACGAATACTCACAACGCCAAGCTTTGAAGAAACTTGTTTCTCAATAAGCCAAGCACAAGCCGCACAAGAGACACCATCTAGTGACAATGTCACCTCAGAGATGTTTTCGGAGTTACGGACGAACTCAAGTTGAACATCTTCATTGTCATAGTGACTGAGAGCCAGAAGTTGCTCTGGCACCAGATCGGCTTTTTCAGCCGGAGCAGTACGGTATTGGTAATAAGAGACCAAACCGCTATCTATGATTGTCTGGGCTACGGTTTCGCAACCCGGACAACACATCGGACGAACCGATCCTAAAATTTCTACTTTAAAATCCGTTTCCGCTGGTACATCTTCACCGCAGTGATAACAGGATTCACACATAAGCTTTAATTCGTTAGTTGAGTAGGAGTATCAATAGGGAAGTTCATGCGACCTTGCACTAACCATTCAGAATCATGCGGAGAAAGCTCAATAAACCATGGTCCTTGCATTTCGTGATCCAAAGTCATGGTGTAGTTGCCTTTCGCATCCGCTGTCAGTAGTTGAGTAAAATCGCGGTCAGGCAGTGTTCTGTGAACAAACATTGCGTTAATCGCAGGGAAGTGATCGAGTTTACCTTTCTCAAGAGTAATGATAACTGAGTTACCTTTCTCGTTAACTGAAGCTGAAAGGCCGAGTTCCTTTGCAATATTTACTTTTGAAATGTCGACATTAATGCCTTTTCCTTTTTTATAGTAATCCTCAGTCACTAGGTCTACAGAGTTCTGTGTGAACACAATAACCGTCATGATGGTCCAAATAACTACTGTCGCTGGCAACGCGATTAAGAACCACGGCCAAAACTGTTTATACCAAGGCTTTACCATAAAAAAGATCTCAAAAAAGAATAAAAAGAAGGGGTTATAAAATAAAGGAAAGACAGCCTCTTAGAAAGAGGCTGTTATTGAAATGTTACTTATTATCCGAGTTGCTTAAGCTCCACACGTATGATGAAATCAGTTGTACTTTATCCTCGCCTAGAATGTCTTTCCAAGCAGGCATCACGCCAGAGCGTCCGTACATTACTGTTTCCGTCACAGCTGCGCGAGAGTCGCCAAACAACCAGTCGCGGTCAGTCAGGTCAGGTGCACCTACAGCAGGGTTACCCTTACCATCTGTACCGTGACATGCAGCACATACAACAAAGCGTGCTTTACCAGCTTCAGCTTCACGAGCATTCACACTACGTCCAGAAAGGCTAAGCGTGTAGCTAACCACTTCTTTAACGCCTTGCTCGCCAAGTGCATCTTTCCAGCCTGGCATTTGGCCAACACGACCATGCATGATTGTTGTCACGATAGCTTGTGGTTCACCACCATATAGCCATGCGTCATCAGTTAGGTTAGGAAAACCTTTTTGACCACGAGCATCAGAGCCGTGACACTGAGAACAGTTTTGCAAGAATAAACGTTGGCCCACTTTAATTGCGTCAGCATCTGATGCAATGTCAGGGACAGAACGTAAACCATTTTCGTCGTGAGCTAGCTTTTTGAATGCTTCACCAAAATAGGTGTTGGCGTCATCAAGCTCTTTCGCGTACTCGTCTAACTGCTTGTTCGCTTGAGCCGCAGCAATCGAAGAGCGAGACTCTTCAATACTACGAACTTCTTGGTTTGAACTTGTCCACCCTAGTAGACCTTTAAAATTGCCAAGGCCAGGGTAAAGAGCAAGGTAAACCGCTGCAAACACAATCGTACTGATGAAAAGGTATGTCCACCATTTTGGTAGTGGGTTATTAAGCTCACGAATACCATCGTATTCATGGCCCATATCATGACCTTCTTCTACGCCAGTTCGATCTTTAAAACACCAACGAAGCAAGACAGCACAACCAATTAGGGTACCAATCGTAATCGCACTAACCCAGATACTCCAGAATGTACTCATTACTTTGTCACTCCTTGATTTTTAGAACTTGTTGCCGGCTCGTCGTCTGCAAACACTAGGTTCGCATCTTCGTCGAAACGTGATTTACGATTCTTGCCGTATGCCCACCAAACGATGCCGATGAAGCAAGCAAAAACAGTAACAGTCCAAACACTTTGAAATGTAATAATGTCCATAATTATTCCTTATTTCATTGCGTGGCCAAGCGATTGAAGGTAAGCGATGATTGCATCCATCTCTGTTTTTCCTTCAACATCTTGTTTAGCGTTAGCAATTTGTTCGTCTGTGTAAGGAACACCAAATTGATTACGGAAGAGTTCAAGCTTCTGTTGAGTCAATTTGCCATCAAGTACATTCTCAGCAAGCCATGGGAAACCAGGCATGTTTGATTCAGGAACAAGTTCACGAGGGTCGATAAGATGAACACGGTGCCACTCATCAGAGTAACGTTCACCAACACGCGCTAGATCTGGACCAGTACGCTTAGAACCCCATAAGAATGGGTGTTCCCAAACGCTTTCGCCCGCTACAGAGTAGTGACCGTAACGTTCAGTTTCAGATCGGAAAGGACGAATCATTTGGCTGTGACATACGTTACAACCTTCGCGGATATAAATATCACGACCTTCCATTTCCAAAGCAGAGTAAACGCGTAGGTTTTCTACAGGTTCAGTCGTCTGCTTTTGGAAAATAAGAGGGGTAATTTCTACTAAAGCACCAAAACTGATAGCAATAACGATCAAGATCGCCAGTAGGCCAACGTTCTTCTCTACCAACTCATGGCGATTATTTGAATTTGAGCTCATTCTAAATCTCCTTAAGCCGGTTGAGGGATAGCTTTAAGGCTATCTTTAGGTGCAGAAACAGTTTTGTACGTGTTGTATGCCAGTAAGAACATACCAGATAGGAAGATGAAGCCCCCTAAGAAACGTACAAAGTAGAACGGGTAAGATGCTTCTACAGATTCAACGAAGCTGTAAGTTAATGTACCGTCAGAGTTAACTGCACGCCACATCAGACCTTGCATCACACCAGAGATCCACATTGCAACAATGTAGAAAACCGTACCAATCGTTGCTAACCAGAAGTGAACATTGATTAGAGATACAGAGTACATACGCTCTTGACCAAATAGTTTAGGAACTAAGTGGTAAACCGAACCGATAGAAACCATCGCTACCCAACCTAGCGCACCAGAGTGAACGTGACCGATAGTCCAGTCCGTGTAGTGAGATAGTGCGTTAACCGTTTTGATTGCCATCATTGGGCCTTCGAAAGTCGACATGCCGTAGAATGAGAGAGAAACGATTAGGAAACGTAGGATAGGGTCGTAGCGTAGCTTATGCCACGCACCAGATAGAGTCATAATACCGTTGATCATGCCACCCCAAGATGGAGCAAACAGAACCAAAGACATAACCATACCTAGAGACTGAGTCCAGTCTGGAAGTGCTGTGTAGTGTAGGTGGTGAGGACCAGCCCAAATATACAGAGACACAAGAGCCCAGAAGTGAACAATCGACAAACGGTAAGAGTAAACAGGGCGACCAGCTTGTTTAGGAACGAAGTAATACATCATACCTAGGAAACCAGCTGTCAATAGGAAGCCTACCGCATTGTGTCCGTACCACCATTGCACCATTGCATCGATCGCTCCGGAATAAATCGAGTACGATTTAAACGCAGATACAGGAACAGCCAGGCTGTTAACGATGTGCAACACGGCAACCGTGATGATGAAGGCTCCGAAGAACCAGTTAGCTACATAAATGTGCGATGTCTTACGCTTAATCATGGTTCCGAAGAACACGACCGCATAAGCTACCCACACAAGCGTAATAGCAATATCGATTGGCCATTCAAGTTCTGCGTATTCTTTACCAGAGGTTAAACCTAACGGTAAAGTAATTGCAGCGGACAGGATAATCGCTTGCCAACCCCAAAAGGTAAAGGCTACGAGAGGGCCACCAAAGAGACGCGTCTGACAGGTACGTTGCACAACATAATATGATGTTGCAAACAGCGCACTTGTACCGAACGCAAAAATAACCGCATTAGTATGCAGGGGACGTAAACGACTGTACGTCAGCCACGGCGTATCAAAGTTTAGCTGTGGCCAAACTAATTGAGCGGCAATCAAAACACCAACGCCCATACCGACAATACCCCACAAAATTGTAACGAGGGTAAATTGACGGACGACCGTATAGTTGTAGTTTTGTTCAAGCTGCTTTTCTTGGCTCATTTGCATGCTTCCAATTTCTTATTTACTACACTTTACTTCCAACACGACTCACGTCGTAATGCCACCCAAATTAGAAAAGGAAATTCAGCCTATTCAGAGCTTTATTTCCACTTGCTGATTTTAAAAAAAAGTGGCATTTTCAACGCGACACTATACTTGAATTAACAAATCAATGACAGAGTAGTAACCTTACGCTTGGTCTGGAATTGGATTTTTATTTAAAAACTTTGAACTTTGTAACAAGGAGTAAAGATTATAATGGCGGCACAAAAGCTAACAAAAGGCAGGCTTGTTCAAATTATCGTCATGTTGGTTATTTTAATAGCTGCATTTACTTGGAGAACAGTGACATACGACAATTACGAAACAGTAAACTGTATAATTTCTAAACCTTGCCAAATTACTATTGATAAACATAATGTTTTAATTTCGGGTGATAACCTAGGGTATTCGATCGAAACATCTAAAACTGGTAAATTTATCATTAACTATAATGAGAGCGGAACTCTAGAAGAAAAAGGGGCATCAATTTGGCTGTTACGAACGAACGCTCAGAACTCCTCAATAACGGTTACATTTCCACAACAGGTAGCCACACTTTCTGTAAACCTTTCTAAGGAATAACACAGTAACAAGTTAGTCTCACCTCAATTCTTTTGATAGAAATATGTACTAAGTCAGTGAAATAGATTGTATAAAAGTGTTATAAAGAGAGCATTAATAAAATCTTCCGAGATCTATGAAATTTCTATCAAAAGTCTCTTATTCCCTAGACGATAAAATCGCAGTAGATGAGCTGCTCAGTGGGGTGGCAAACCCTGACGATATTGCCTGTCTTATCTGCTACTGCACCGAAGAGTACTCCACACTTGCTGTGCAGAGATATTTGGTAGATGCGCTCCCGAATACACCAATACATGGCTGCACCACTTGTCACGGTATTATGACCGAAACAGGGTTCCATTCAGGCCCTGTGATTGGGATACTCATCATCTATGATTCCGGGATCAATGCCTACGGTACCGGCATCAGTCACTTTGGCGATTCCATAGACCGTAGTACATTCAGCGCCATCGATAAAGCATTAAAGAACGCCAACCGAGAAGGTGAAATACCCGATCTTATCTTGCTCCATTCCACCCCAGGAAATGAAGAGAAGGTGATGGCGGCCATCGATAACAAATTTGGCACAGAGGTGCCGATTATTGGTGGAAGCGCAGCAGACAATCAAGTGTCTGGAAATTGGAGTATCTTTACCGAAGAAGCTCTTGCTATTAATGGCGTCTCTTTAACGGTGTTTTTTGCGTCACAATCCATCTATTCATCTTTTAGCGCCGGTCATACACCCACTCAGTATTCAGGCACCGTCACCAAAGTAAGAAATCGAATATTGTTAGAGATCGACCATAGGCCTGCGACCACCGTTTATAATGAATGGACTAATTTTCATTTAGGTGGCAGTGATGATGGGTATATATTTGAAAAGTCGACAGTTTATCCATTAGGTCGAAAGGTCGGTTCTTCTTACGACTACCCATATTTCAAGTTGTCGCATTCGATCAGAGAAACTGAGTGTAACGGTATCGAGTTGTTCACTGATATCAATGAAGGTGACACCATCTATTTGATGCAAGGCTCTAAGCAACAACTTATCAGCCGTGCCGCTAACATCATTCATTCGTCTTACTATAATGATATGGATCTTGAAGAAAAATTAGGGGCGATCAACATATTCTGTGCAGGACCAATGCTGCACCTAAAACAAGATATGGATGAGGTTTGTGACCAAATCAATCACGCACTTGGTGGGCTTCCATACATATGTCCATTTACGTTTGGTGAGCAAGGCAGACTCTCTGGTGGTGAGAATGCGCACGGAAATTTGATGGTATCGTCTGCAACGTTTTATAGGCTGAAAAAGTAATGGATACTGAAGACCAAGAAGCGCTGCAAGAAGCTCGTATTGAACTCCAAAAACTAAAGGTCCGTGAACGTAAATTAGCTGAAGAGAATAGGGTGATCCTATCGACTATCTCTGCGATCAGTAAGGCGAGTAACATATCTGAAATATTTTCTAGTCTCGAATTTGCACTCAAAAAATACATTAAGTTTGATGATTTTATTGTGGTATCAAGAGTAGGGAATGAGGGTAGTTTCAAAACCCTGTTAACCAATAACAAAGTATTCGAACAAATGAATTGGACAGATTGTGGCAAGCTATCGCGAGTCATTAATGGAGAATGTGCGATTCTTTTTGAACCCAAATCTCTGGGTGAATTCAGCACTTTGCATCCCATTATCCTAGACCAAATTAACTCTGTACTGATTACTGGTATTGATAGCGGGCTAACACAATCCGTTATCATCTTTATCCATTCCAATACCAAACACTTTAGTATTGAAACCAAAGCCACTCTAAACCGATTTCGACCACTGATTGAGCGTGCTGTTTTCGATATTGAAAACAAAGAAAAACTTGAAGCGACAGTCCGAGAACGTACAGCAGAACTCGTAGCAGCAAGAAAAGACGCAGAAAGAGCCAACAAAGCCAAATCTGAATTCTTAGCAATGATGAGTCATGAGTTAAGAACGCCGCTAAACGCTACCATAGGCTTAATCGACACGCTAAAGTCCACACCGCTGAATGATGAACAACAGTCTATATTGTTAAATATGAGTACATCATCTGAACTCCTATTGGCGATCATCAGTGATGTATTGGACTTTTCGAAGATTGAATCTGGATGTTTCTCGTTGGCACCTCAATGGAGTAGCGCAAGAGACACTGTAACTTTTGTTTTATCTGAACAAAAGAAGATAGCAGACGATAAAGGGTTGTCGTTAACCCTAACTAGCGACATTCCAGAAGGTGAACTACATTACATCGACCCAAGTCGCTTAGCACAGATCCTTTTTAATCTCATTGGTAACGCAATAAAGTTCACTGAACACGGGCATGTACATGTTTCTATTACATACCAGCACAGTTCATTCCGTATTAGCGTAGAAGACACCGGAATTGGCATCAGCTCACAGCAACTTTCGTCGTTATTCAGTCCATTCGTGCAAGCCGATAGCACAATCACACGTAGGTTTGGTGGCACCGGCTTAGGTTTAGCAATAACAAAACGACTAGTAGAACTGATGCGCGGGCGTATATCGGTCGAGAGTGAGCCAGGAAAAGGCTCGAAATTTGAAGTGCGGTTACCCGTTCTAACGAGAGTTACGAACAATCAAGATCATGCTGCAGAAGATAAATACTCGCAAGTTCCAAGAACCCGTTATTCAGTGTTAGTTGTTGAAGACAACCCAACCAATCAGATGGTGATTAAATTGATGCTTGCGCGTCAAGGCCACGAAGTTTTCATCGCAAGCAACGGTGAAGAAGCCATTGGCTTTGTAGAAAGAGGTAATGATCCGATAGACATTATCTTGATGGATGTGTCGATGCCAGTTATGGACGGAATAACCACAACCAAATATATGAGAGACGCAAACATCAAAACACCAATCGTCGCGCTAACGGCACACACATCAGTAGAAGATAAATTTTCTTGTTTAGATGTCGGTATGAATGATTTCATTACCAAACCTGTAAGAACCAAAGAGATCATTGAAGCAATTGATAGGTTAATGCTTGAAGTCTAATAAACGATTCTTAATCGAAGATTAGGAAATATGTTTATTAGGTATTTTATGGTAAATAGACTTACTGTTAAATAGAACGTCAGTTTGGTAGTCAAACAAGAGGCAGGGCATCACATAAAGGTACCTGCCTTATAAACACTAAACCCAATTTAACATAATATACATAATACGCACTGAGCGTTCTTAGAGAGTCAGTAGAACTATAACCACCTAGACACACTCAACAAAGCCTAACCAAGCTTTAAAAGCGCTTAGCGGGATGATGAAGTTACATTTACACCTCTAGCTCTGCTACGGTCGCAAGCTCCCTACTTTTCGGGCAATAAAAAAGGCACTCCCCAAAAATATGAAGAGTGCCCTTATCCCTACGGGGTTAGACCTAATCAACATTGAATTTTGAGCATTCAAAAATAGAATTTGATTGCTCGACAGAAAACAAACTTAATCTAACTATCACAATCACCAGAAGCCAAAGAAAAAACCTGAGCATACATAAGAACGCCTTGTAAACTCTCTATCTCATCCAGCAAATGCCCTGTAATCCCTGCGCGAATATCATCAGTATAAGCTCCAGAATCCAAAAACATAGAAATACTATGCAGACGGTTAACCTTGGCTGAAACATCAGCCAAGGTATATTTCTCGCATGATTTTTTCTTATCCATCTCACTAAGCGAATAAGTTGGAGCATTGCTATCGGCGTGTGTATTTACAATAATTGTATCCATATGATTATTCCTAATTTTCGTGGTTGGGGTTTCATACATTCAGGGACGCTGTAACGTCCCTGAATGCTCACAGAAAAAAATCAATCTATACGACCTTTCCTTAGGCAAGACAGCATATATCTCTTCAAAGCAACTGTTGGAGAAGACTGATCGCGTTTACATAGCTTTTTAAAATCCTCCTTAAGCTCAGAGTTACAACGAAAGTTAAAATTCGAATCCAAATTATCAGAGTAAGACTTGCTTCTATCCTCATGAATTTGGCGCACTTTCTTGGTGTCCCAAGGACTAGGTATATCTGACATAAAGCACCCTATTGCAATTGCATTGAAATCACAAAAAGAATAACAAACCATATTTGCAATTACAAGAGATTTGCAAATGATTTTTTCAGACAAAAATAGCGAAAGCTAACTTATTGATTAATAAGACAAGGCAGTGAGGAAATACAATATTTAGACAAGAGTACACTATTAAAGATAGTGTACTCTGGGAAACGAAAGCCCCGACCCCGCGCTGCGCTTGCCTCGGAGTTCGGTGGCTTTCTTCCGTTAAAAAACCATAAAAAAAAGGAAAGACAAAAGAACTCGCTAAAGCTCAAACACTGGCGCGCTATGCTTGCGAATACGGGGGTGGCTCAATTTATATTATTCTGCAAATCACAACATCGAGAACAGGCTTAGCAGCATAATATAATGACCGGTTCGTGCTGCAGGAGCCGATTTTGAGACATTGAACGGATGGTAAGCAGTGGATTGTTCTAAATACGCATTATGCAAATTATGTTACGGGTTAACTTCTAATAACGATTTTCCTAACGAGCATCAAAAAGGCCGGACAAGCCGACCTCCTCATTGAGCATGTTACTCACCCACGTTCTTATTCAGTTAAGCAAAGCGAACCACTCAACATAATTTAGACCCATAATACGCACTGAATTTGTAAGCCCCATGATCCGCACCAGCAGTTTTGGACACTGAGTTAAGTGAGTACAATCACTAATGAG